>CBFGOS010000393.1:0-2435 GCA_965650425.1 uncultured Lysobacter sp.
CGACCGTGTAGGGCACGCCCGCCTTGGCCAGCGCCGAGGTGGCGATGTCGCACGAACTGTTGAACACCTTCTTGCCGATCGGGTCGAACTGGAACGAGCAGGTGTTCGGGTCGGCGACCACCTTGGCCGGCGCGCTGACGCTGGCTTCCTGGATGGCCGGGTTGGCGTACTGGGTCAGGGCCTTGAACAGCGGGAAGTAGGTCAGCGCGGCGATCAGGCAGCCGGCCATCACGATCTTCTTGCGGCCGATCTTGTCCGACAGCCAACCGAAGAACACGAAGAACGGCGTGCCGATGACCAGGGCGCCGCCGATCAGCAGCCACGTGGTGGTGCTGTCAACCTTCAGCGACTGGGTGAGGAAGTACATCGCGTAGAACTGGCCCGCGTACCAGACCACGGCCTGGCCGGCGGTGGCGCCAAGGAGGGCCAGCAGCACGATGCGGCCGTTCTTGGAGAAGAAGCTCTCGGTCAGCGGTGCCTTGGACAGCTTGCCCTCGTTCTTCATCTGCTGGAACAGCGGCGACTCCGACAGCTGCATGCGGATCCACACCGACACGCCCAGCAGCACGATCGACACCAGGAACGGGATGCGCCAGCCCCAGGCCTCGAAGGCCTCGACGCCCACCGACTCACGCACGCCCAGGATGACGATCAGCGACAGCAGCAGGCCGATGGTCGCCGTGGTCTGGATGAAGCTGGTGTACAGGCCGCGCTTGCCATCCGGTGCGTGCTCGGCGACGTAGGTTGCCGCGCCGCCGTACTCGCCGCCCAGCGCCAGGCCTTGGGCCAATCGCAGCACGATCAGGATGGCGGGTGCGGCAATGCCGATGCTGGCGTAGTTGGGCAGGATGCCCACCATGAAGGTCGAGATGCCCATCAGCACGATGGTGACCAGGAACGTGTACTTGCGCCCGATCATGTCGCCGAGGCGACCGAACACCAGCGCGCCGAACGGACGCACCGCAAAACCGGCGGCGAAGGCCAGCAGCGCGAAGATGAAGCCGGTGGTTTCGTTGACGCCGCTGAAAAACTGCTTGGCGATGATCGCAGCGAGCGAGCCGTACAGGTAGAAGTCGTACCACTCGAACACGGTGCCGAGGCTGGACGCGAAGATGACCTTTTTGTGGCCTTGGGTCAGCTCGCCCGTCGGCGTATGGGATGCAGTGACGCTGGACATAGGGTGTGCCTCGCTCAGAAGCTGTACTTGACGTGGGTCTGCAGGCGGTTGAGTTCGCCAGCATCACCGGTTTCGAGTTCGCGCTTGCCCCAGATCAGCTCCGCGCCGACTTCCAGCTTCGGCAGGGGCGAGTAGATCAGGTTCACGTGCGCCGACTCGGCCGACTTGGTGATGCCAAGGCCGGTCAGGTCGGTGGGGTTGTCGTACTCGGCAAACGAATAGAACAGGTTGCCACGCAGCTTCGGACCGAACACATGGCGCCAGCCAGCGAAACCCGAGATGAGGTCGATGTTCTCCAGGTCGCCCGTGGCATCGAGTACCGCATCGTTGTTGAGGGCCAAGCCGATGTAGCGACCGATGCCGCTACCGCCGGTGACCATGTAGCGGAAGTCATCGTTCTTGCCGACGTTGAACTTGCCCGACACGCTCAGGCCGTAGCCAGACCCGCTGTTGCTGATGCCCCCCGGGCCGTTCTGGTACTTGAGCTGGCGCGCCAGGCCGGCGATGCCGAAGTGGCCCCACGTGCCCTTGGCGGTGTAACGCGCGGTGAAGTCCGGCACGGCGCCGTCGTCGCCGGCCACCTGCGCCATGTTGCCGCGGAACGGCGTGAATACCGTCTCCGGGTTCTCCACCGAGAACGACCACGGCCCCTTGGTGTAGCGGACCTGGGCCTGGCGCACGAACACCGTGCCTTCCGTTGGGCCGAGGAAGTCGACCGCGTCGGGGAGCGCGGCCGCATCCTGAAAGTTGGACCAGGTCTGGCCGGCCAGCCAGTTGTTCCAGCTCACGTAGGCATGGCGCAGCGTGACGGCATAGGTGTTGGTCGCCACTTCGTTGCCGGTGAAGGCGGTGCTGCCGCCACCGAACAGGTCGAACTCGAAATAGGACTTGAGCTTGTCGCCGCCCTCCAGCTCCGTGTCCGCCCCCAACCAGAAGCGCGAGAAGGCCACGCCCATGTCGTTGTCGGTGCCGGCTTCCTTGGTGTTGCCGCCGCCGACCGGGATGGTCTTTGGCACGTAGAACAACCTACCCACGGTACCGTCGGCGATGTCGCCGTCATTGGTGCGCGTCACCGAAGAATCTAGCTTGATGAAGCCGCCATAGCTGAAGCGCGTGCCCGGGTTGGCGCCGGTCAGGATCGGTGTTGACTGGATCGCGGGCTTGGCAGCGGCGGGCGCGGGGGCAGCCTGCGCCGATTTAACTTCGCTGATCTGGCTCTGCTGTTGCTGCTGCTGCGACACCAGCTGCTGCACCATCT
>CBFGOS010000394.1:0-2433 GCA_965650425.1 uncultured Lysobacter sp.
CCGGTTGCAGGATCACCGGCGACTTGATCTCGTGCAGCTCGCCGTCGCGCACGGCGGGAATCGCGTCCCAGCCTTCGCGCGCGGCCACCTTTTCGGGCCGGAACTTCTTGCCGCACCACGAGCCCAGGATGATGTCGGGCGCGCGCGCGACGACTTCTGCGCCATCCGCCAGGATGCGCCCCTTGGCCAGCGGCTCGGCCGCCCGCTCGGGAAACACGTCGTCGCCGCCGGCGAGGCGCACCAGCTCAGACACCCAACGGATGCCCGTGATCTGCGGGTCGTCCCATTCCTCGAAGTAGACCTTTGGCCGGCGTGGCAGCCGTGCGGCCTGCTCGGTGAGGTTTTCCAAGCCACGCTGCAGCGCATCGGCATAAGCGATGGCACGCTCGCCCGCGCCGACCAGCGCGCCGAGGCGCCGGATGTAGTCGAGGATGCCTTCCACGCTGCGGTGGTTGCTGATCCATACCTCCACGCCCTGGCGGATCAGCTCGGCGGCGATGTCGGCCTGGATGTCGGAAAAGCCGATGACGAAATCGGGCTGCAGGCGCAGGATCTCGCCGATCTTCGCGCTGGTGAACGCACTGACCTTGGGCTTTTCCTTGCGCGCGATCGCCGGGCGCACGGTGAAACCACTGATGCCGACGATGCGGTGCTGCTCACCCAGCGCGTACAGCGTCTCGGTGGGTTCTTCGGTCAGACAGACAATGCGTTGTGGTCCCATCGCGCCATTGTGCCCGCGTCGGCGGGCCCTCCGCACGGTCAGGGATACAGCATGCGCCGCGACCATTGGCCTGCGGCGTCGACTTCATAGTGCTGCCGCTCGTGCAGGCGGAAGTCGGCGCCGTACCAGAACTCGATGGCGTCGGGCTTGATGCGGAAGCCCGTCCAGCGCGGCGGACGTGGCACGTCACGTCCCTCGTACGCGCGCTCGGCTTCGGCCAGTCGCTGCTCGAACGTGTCCCGATCGGGCAGCGTCTGCGACTGCTTCGACGCCCACGCACCCAACTGGCTCACACGCGGGCGAGAGGCGAAATAGGCGTCGGCTTCGGCATCGGAGACGATTTCGACCGCTCCTTCGAGGCGCACCTGCACGCCATTGCGCACGCGCGGCCAATGGAACAGCAGGGCGGCCTGCGGGTTGGCCTGGAGTTCGCGGCCCTTGCGGCCATCAAGGTGGGTATAGAACACGAATCCGCGGCGGTCACGCGCCTTCAGCAGCACCACGCGTGCCGAAGGACGCCCGTCCGCCGTGGCGGTGGCCACGGTCATGGCGGTGGGATCCGGTTCGCCGGCCGCGGTGGCTTCGGCAAACAGGGTTTCGAAGGTGGCGAGGGCTTCATCCAGCAGGTCGGGCGCGTTCATGCGCTGCATTGTGCGGCATCCGCACAACGGGCGCCTGATCCGGATCAAACCCCGGCGCACCGCGCGCCGGGGAGAGGCTGCCGGCAGGCTCACCCCGCGACGGTCATTCGACGACGAATGAAACGCGCATGTTGACCCGCCATTCGGTGACGTTACCGTCGTTATCCGTCACCACCTTGACTTCATTCACCCACGCGCCCTTGATGTTCTTCACCGATTCGGCGCACTTCTTCAGCCCACTCTTCACCGCATCCTCCATGCTCGTCTTGGACGATGCGTTGAGTTCGATGACCTTGGCGATGGCCATGGCAAACCTCCGGTTGACCGCGGCCGGGATGGCGCGGAGCTATGACCGTAGGCGCGGCAGCGTTAAGGCCACGCAGTCGGTTGCAGCCACAACCGGCCTGCTCGCGGCCTGGGCCCGGGCCTACAATGGGGGCATGAACCCGGCCGCCAACCTTGTCCTCGTAGGCCCGATGGGGTCGGGCAAGACCACGCTGGGCCGAGAACTGGCGTCGCGACTGGACCTGCGCCTGCGGGATGTCGACCTGGCCGTGGAACTGGAGGCCGGCGGCAGCGTCTCCGAGATCTTTGCGCGCGAGGGCGAGGCCGGTTTCCGTGCCCGTGAAAAGGCCATGCTGGCCCGCTTGCTGGCGGAGGAAGGCGTCCTCGTGGCCACCGGCGGTGGCGCGGTGCTGGACGCCGACAATCGCCGGACCATGCGCGAGCGGGGGTTCGTCGTCTACCTGCCGGTGGACGTGGCCACGCAACTGGCGCGCCTGGCCAACGACCAGGACCGGCCGCTGCTGGCCCGCCCGGACCGCGAACAGGTGCTGCAAGACCTCGCTGCCGTACGCACGCCGTTGTACGGGGAGGTGGCCGATCTGGTTTTCGACACGACCGGGCTGACCGCCGACGATGCGGCCACGCGGCTGGCCGCACGGCTGACCGCCCATTGGATGCGACAGGGAGCAACCGCATGAACACGGTCCGTACGGTCAAGGTCGGCGGCGACTACCACTACCCCATCGCCATTGGTGCGGACCTGCTGGGTGATGGCGCACGGCTGGC
>CBFGOS010000395.1:0-2408 GCA_965650425.1 uncultured Lysobacter sp.
CACGCCTTCCACAACGCGCTGAAGAACGCGATGCGCGAGGCGCCGGACGTCATCCTGATCGGCGAAATCCTGGACGCGACGACGATGGAGGCCGCAATCGCCTTCGCCGAAACCGGCCACTTGTGCCTGGCCACGCTGCACTCCAACAACGCCGACCAGACGCTCGAACGCATCCTCAACTTCTTCCATGAATCGGCGCACAAGAACGTGCTGATGAACTTGGCCCTCAACCTGAAGGCGGTGGTGTCGCAGCGCCTGGTGGTGGGCACCGACGGTCGCCGCCTGCCGGCCGCCGAGGTGCTGATCAACACCCCGCACGTGCGCGACCTGATGCGCCGCGGCCAGGTGCATGAGATCAAGCAGGCGATGGAGGAGTCGCTGGAAGAAGGCATGGAGACCTTCGACCAGTGCCTGTTCCGCCTGCACAAGGAAGGCAAGATCGCGATGGAGGAGGCGTTGCGTGCGGCCGACTCGCGCGACGGACTGGCCTTGAAGTTCCGACTGTCGGAAGGCTCGCAGGGCGAGCACGACCCCTACGCGGACGTGTTCGACACCAGCGATTCGCACTGAGCCCGGCTCAAACCCCGGAAAGCACAACGCCCGCGCGATGCGGGCGTTGTGCCATGTGGCAGGGCGTTCCTTACTGCGCGGGGCAGTCGGGCTGGCGCTCCGGTCGCGCGGCATCGAACGCGTCCAGTTCCAGACATGCGGCTTCGATGCGGGCAATGGTCGGGAATGCGGACAGGTCGATGCCGAAGCGCCGCGCGTTGTAGACCTGCGGCACCAGGCAGCAGTCGGCGAGCGTCGGCAGGTTTCCCTCGCAATACCGCCCCGTGGCCGGATGGTCGTTGAGCGTCGCTTCCACCGCGTTGAAGCCCTCGATGATCCAGTGCCGCACCCACTCGTCGCGCTCGGGCGCGGGGACGTTCCACTCGCGATCAAAGTACTGCAGCACCCGCAGGTTGTTCAGCGGGTGGATGTCACAGGCCACCATCTGGGCGATGGCACGCACGCGCTGGCGGTCCCGCGCCACGGCCGGCAGCAGCGGCCGGTCCGGCCATGTCTCATCCAGGTACTCGAGGATCGCCACCGACTGGCGCATCGTGCGCTGGCCATGCTGCAGCACCGGCACCAGACCCTGCGGGTTCGCGGCGCGGAACGCCGGTGTGTGCTGCTCGCCACCGTCGCGCAGCAGATGGACGGGCACGATCTCGTAGGGCAGCCCCTTGAGATTGAGGCCGATTCGCACGCGGTAAGCGGCGCTTGAGCGCCAGTAGGAATAAAGCTTGAGTGAGTCCGTCACGCTGGGCTTCCTGATTCCCCGGTACCAGTTCCGCGAACATTACGCCCGCACGCGGGAGCCGACCGACCTTCGGTCGGCCCCCATGGCCTCTGGTCAGCCGGCCGGTCCTTCGATGCGCTGTTCGATGGCGCCGAAGATGCTGCGCCCTTCGCGGTCCAACATCTCGATGCGGACGCGGTCGCCGAACTGCATGAAGGGCGTCACCGGCTTGCCCAGCTCCAGGGTTTCCACGGTGCGGCGCTCGGCAAAGCACGATGCGCCCAGCGAGGTGTCTTCGTTGGCGACCGTGCCGGAGCCGACGATGGTGCCCGCCGACAGCGGCCGGGTCTTGGCCGCGTGCGCCACCAGTTGGGCGAAGTTGAACTGCATGTCCACGCCAGCCTCCGGCGCACCGAACCACTCACCATTGATGTGGGTCAGCAGCGGCAGGTGCACCTTGCTGTCCTGCCACGCGTCGCCCAGCTCGTCGGGGGTCACGAACACCGGGCTCAGTGCCGAGCGCGGCTTGGACTGCAGGAAGCCGAAGCCCTTGGCCAGCTCCCCCGGAATGAGGTTGCGCAGGCTGACATCGTTGACCAGTCCAACCAGCTGGATGTGGCCGGCGGCCTGCTCTGCCGTCACGGCCATGGGCACGTCGTCGGTCACGATCACCACTTCGGCCTCAAGGTCGATGCCGTAGTCCTCGCTCACCACCTTCACCGGATCGCGCGGACCGTAAAAGCCGGCGCTGACCGCCTGGTACATCAGCGGATCGACGTAGAAGCTCTCCGGCACCTCGGCACCACGCGCGCGGCGCACGCGCTCCACGTGCGGCAGGTAGGCGCTGCCGTCCACGAACTCGTAGGCACGCGGCAGCGGCGAGGCCAGCGCCGTCATGTCCAGATCGAACGCGCCTTCGGCCGTACCCGCATTGAGCGCGTCATACAGCGCATTGAGCCTCGGTGCGACGTTGGACCAGTCTTCCAGCGCGCGCTGCAGCGTGTCGGCGATGCCGGTGGCGCGCACGGCGCGGGTCAGGTCACGGGACACCACGATCAGCGTGCCGTCACGGCCGCCTTCCTTCAGCGATCCAAGTTTCATTGCGTAGTCCGTTGGGGTGCGCGGA
>CBFGOS010000396.1:0-2407 GCA_965650425.1 uncultured Lysobacter sp.
GCGCCCCCTGGACGAAGCGCCACCGATCCGCGACAACCCCCAGGTGCTCAGCCTCAATGCCACCCTGGCCACCGGCATCCTGCTCAGCCGAGGCGGTGACAGCTACCGCACCCAGGCGGATATCCTCGGCTTCTTCGCCAAGGTTCAGCAGTGGTATGGCGACACCGCGGCCCACGCGGGCGACCCGGCGGCCGCCAAGGCGCCGATCGAATACGTGGAGGTGCGTGAGGACAACGAAGGCAACATGGCCGAGATCCCGGTCCCGCGCCTGGCCGACGCCTCCGCGTTCGACCTGGGCGCCAGCCATGACACCCATTTCATCAACTTCAACGTCTTCGCCGGCAACCGCAGCGAACTGGAGTACCTGCGCCACATCGGCGTGCTCGATGCGAACTTCAACCCGGTGGCCGGGCAGGCGCTGAACCTCTCGCAATACCTGCAGCAGGCGGCCGGGCAGAGCAGTGCCACGGCTGCCGCCGTGAGCGTGCGTGGACCGCAGCCCGTACTCGGCGACGACGGCAACCGCTACCTGCCGGGCGATACGGCGCTGCCGTACACCGTGTCCTTCAACAACCCGACCGAAACCCCGGCCGGACAGTTGCGGATCGTCAGTCAGCTCGACCCTAACCTCGACCCGCGCTCCTTGCGCCTGGGCGACCTCAAGATCGGCGACATCAATGTGCACCTGCCGAGCGACCGGGCCAACTTCCAGGGCGACTTCGACTTCACGGCCACCAAGGGCTTCATCCTGCGCGTGAGCGCGGGCGTGGATGCTTCCACCGGCATCGCCACCTGGCTGTTGCAGGCCATCGACCCGGACACGGGCGAAGTCATGCAGGACGCCACCCGCGGCCTGCTCGTCGCCAGCGCCGGTGCCAGCCAGACCCAGGCCGAGCAGCAGACCCGTGGCTTCATCAGCTACACCATCCGTGCGGCCGACACGGCCGCTTCCGGCGCGGAGATCACCGCATCGGCGCGCATCCTGATCGACGCCGCCCCGCCGATCGACAGCGAGGTCGTATCGGCACGGCTCGACGTCCACGCGCCCCAGACCGCGCTCGCGGTCACCGCCCTGGGTAACGATACCCAGGGGGCGCCGACGTTCGATGTGCGCTGGACGGCGATCGACACTGCCAGCGGCATCCAGTCCGTGACCGTCTACGTCGCGGAGGACGGCGGCGACTTCAAGATCTGGCTGCGTCAGGTCGGCCCGGATACCACCCAGGCCGTGTTCACCGGCGTGGCCGGCAAGCACTACGAGTTCCTCGCCGTGGCCACCGACAAGGCGGGCAACCGCGAGGCCGCCTCGGTCGCCAATGCGGTACTGCCGGACGACGGTGCCCGCCAGGCGGTGCTCGATCATCTCGGCGTGCTCGAAACCCTCGACCAGACCCGGGAAACGCCACTCGCCCCGCAGGATCGCGACTATCCACGGAACGCGCTGTTCGAACAGGCCACCGGGCAATTGCCGGGGCAGGTCGCCACGCAACAGACCAGCGAACTGCGCAGCGTCCTGGCACCGTTCAGCCTGCGCGGTTTCGCCGACGGCTATGCGGCCAGCGACGCCGATATCGGCGCCCAGGCGCTGGTCGAGCTGCCGGACCACTCTTTCCTGGCCAGCGCCGGCGCGCTGCGCAACGAGGTCTACCACTACGACGCCAAGGGCGGGCGCAGCACCTCGCCGCTGTTCACGCTCGACACCCCCATCCTCGACATGGCGGTGGATGCCCGGGGCCAGCTCTGGATCATGACCGGAGCCGAACTCCTGCAAGTGGATGCCGGCAGCGGCGCCGTTCTCCAGCGCCTCAAGGGGCCGGGCGGCGACCCGCTGACCCACGCCCTGGCCATCCATGCGCAGACGGGCGAAATCTACGTCTCGTCGGGCAACGGCATCGAGATCTTCAACCCTGCCGAGGCCGACCTTGCCAAGGCCTGGAAGCACTTCAGCAACCAGCGTGTCGGCGACCTGGCCTTCGGACCGGATGGCCGCCTGTGGGGCGTGACCTGGAGCGGTGGCGAGGTGGCCGGTGCGGCGTTGGCCGCGACCACCGACATCGTCAGCTTCCCGATGGGCGGCCGCACGGCGGGCCGTGCGGAGCTGGAATACCGCCTGACCGGCCTGATCGACAGCCTCGCGTTCGGCGCGGCCGGCACCGAGCTGGAGGGCTTGCTCATCGCCTCCAGCAACGGCCGGCAACGCCCGGTAACGGCCGGCAACGCGGAAGTCCCGCACCAATCCGCCGTCTGGATGATTGAACTCGACAGCCGGCGCATGCTGCAACTGGCCACGGGGGGCACCCGCGGCGAAGCCGTGGTCGCCACGGCGGACGGTCGCATCCTGGTGGCCCAGACCGGCCGTATCGACGAAATCGCGCCGCGCCGCGCACCGACGGTGCAAGCGGTGACC
>CBFGOS010000397.1:0-2404 GCA_965650425.1 uncultured Lysobacter sp.
CCCGGTGTGACCAGCGCGCCCGGGCACGGTCATCACGACGCTGGACGACACCTCGCGCGTATTCATCGACTTCCCGGTGCCGGAGGCGGCGCTGGGCCAACTCGCGCCGGGCCAGCGCGTCAGCGGCACCAGCGTGGCGTGGCCGGGGCGCACCTTTGATGGCACGGTCGCTACGGTCGATTCGCGCCTGGACGAGGCGACCCGCGCCGTGACCGTGCGCGGCGACTTCCCCAATACCGACCGCGCGTTGCGGCCGGGCATGCTGCTGCAGGTCACGCTCAGCCGTCCCGAGCGCCAGGCGCTGCTGCTGCCGGAAATCGCAGTGGTGCAGGTGGGCAACGCGAGCTACGTGTTCCGCGTGGGCGCCGATGGCACTGCCGAGCGCGCCGACGTGAAGGTAGGCGTGCGGCGTGACGGCCTGGCCGAGATCCTCGACGGGCTCAAGCCGGGCGACCGGGTGGTCGTGGATGGCACCGGCAAGCTGCGCCCGGGTGCGAAGGTCGTGGAGGCCGAGGCCGCCCCGGATGCAGGCGGCGCGAAGCCCAAGACGCAGCCCGCCGGTTCCAAGGGCTGACCGACGATGCTGCTCTCCGACATCTCGATCCGCCGTCCCGTCTTCGCGACGGTGATGAGCCTGTTGCTGATCGTGCTGGGCGTGATGGCGTTCTCGCGCCTGACCCTGCGCGAGTTGCCCGCCATCGATCCGCCCGTGGTGTCCGTGTCGGTGAGTTACCCCGGCGCTTCGGCGGCGGTGGTCGAGACCCGCATCACCCAGGTGCTGGAGGATGCGCTGGCCGGCACCGAAGGCATCGAGACCATCGAGTCGCGCAGCGTCAACGGGCGCTCCGGGATCACCATCGAGTTCAGCCTGGACCGCGAGATCGAAGCCGCGGCCAACGACGTGCGCGATGCGGTCAGCCGCGTGGTCGATCGCCTGCCCGACGAGGCCGATGCGCCGGAGATCGAGAAGGTCGAGAGCGACGCCGAGACCATCATGTGGCTCAACATGAGCTCGGAGAAGATGGACACCATGGAGCTCAGCGATTACGCCGAGCGCTACGTGGTGGACCGCCTCTCCAGCATCGACGGCGTGGCCCAGGTGCGGCTGGGCGGCGGCCAGCGCTACGCGATGCGCGTGTGGCTGGACCGCGATGCGCTCGCCGCGCGCGGGATCACCGTGGGCGACGTGGAAAGCGCGCTGCGCGCCGAGAACGTCGAGTTGCCCGCCGGCCGCATCGAATCGGCCAACCGCGACTTCACGCTGCGCGTGGCCCGTGGTTATGAGCGCGCGGAGGAGTTCGCGCAGATGCCGCTGCGCAAGGGCAACGATGGCTACGTGGTGCGCCTGGGCGACGTGGCCAAGGTGGAACTGGCCTCGGCCGAGCGCCGCGCCTACTTCCGCAGCAACGGCGCGCCCAACGTGGGCCTGGGCATCATCAAGACGTCCACGTCCAACGCGCTGGACGTGGCCAAGGCGGTGCGCGCCGAAGCCGAGCGCATCCAGCCGAGCCTGCCGCAGGGCACGAAGATCTTCGTCGCCTTCGACAGCACGGTTTTCATCGACGCCTCGGTGGAGCGCGTGTACCACACGCTGTTCGAGGCGATCGCGCTGGTGCTGATCGTGATCTGGCTGTTCCTGGGCAGCGTGCGCGCGGCGCTGATCCCGGCGGTGACGGTGCCGGTTTGCCTGGTGGCGGCGTTCATCCCGCTGTACCTGTTCGGCTTCTCGATCAACCTGATGACGCTGCTGGCGCTGGTGCTGTGCATCGGCCTGGTGGTGGACGATGCCATCGTGGTGCTGGAAAACATCCAGCGTCGCGCCGACCTGGGCGAACCCCGGTTGGTGGCGTCCGCGCGCGGCACGCGGCAGGTGGCGTTCGCGGTGATCGCGACCACGGCGGTGCTGGTGGCGGTGTTCCTGCCGGTGGGCTTCATGGAGGGCAACACCGGGCGCCTGTTCCGCGAGTTGTCGGTGGCGCTGGCGGGCGCGGTGGCGATCTCGGCCTTCGTGGCGCTGACGCTGACGCCGATGATGTCGTCCAAGCTGGTGCGTCCGCACAAGGAAGAGAAGTCGCTGGCGATCAACCGCTGGGTCAACGCGCGGCTGGACGCGATGGGTGGGCGCTACCGGCGCTTCCTCGACCGTAGCGTCGAGCGTCCGTGGTTCTTCGGTGGGCTGATGCTGGCGGCGCTGGCGGCCAGCGTGGTGCTGTTCAAGCTGGTGCCGTCCGAACTTGCACCGCCTGAGGACCGCGGCTCGTTCTTCGTCTCGGTGCAGGGGCCGGAAGGCGCGGGCTTTGACTACACCGTGGGCCAGATCCAGCAGGTGGAGGCGGTGCTGGCGAAGCATATCGGCGAGGGTCAGCCGATCGTGTGCGTGCACACCGCCGGCGCGAACTCGCTC
>CBFGOS010000398.1:0-2395 GCA_965650425.1 uncultured Lysobacter sp.
GCGCCCTACTCTATGCCCCCAAACGCGATGGGCCACGTGCGCAGCGTTTCGCCAAGGAGCGCCGACGCCGAAAACGAAAAGGCCCGGCGATTTGCCGGGCCTTTTTCGCTCATCGCACTCTTGGGGCAGCGCCCGTCAGAGATTGGCCTCGATCACCGTGACCTTCATCTGCTTGCGCAGGTGACGGGAGAGCGCGTCGGCGTCGCCCATGCCTCGAACCTGCGACAACTGCTGGCGCAGCATCGCGCGCTCCTGCGGCGACGCCTCGGCCGGATTGCCCGGCTTCACCGCGTGCACCGCGAACAGCGCGATACGCCCGTCATCCAGCGCGACCTTGCCGGGCGTGCTCGCCGCAGCGGTCGGTGCCTTGGCCGAGAAGATGGCGGCGCTCACCTTGGGGTCGGGGATGGGCATGCCACGGCGCAGGCCGGGCAACGCCTGCGGCGCAGGCAGTTGCTTCGATGCCGCGATCGCCTCGAGCGATTCGCCCGCTGCAATGCGCGCCACCAGCGCGTCGGCCTCCTTCAACGCCGCCTTCTGCGCGCGATCGGCACGGATCGCCGCGGCCACCTGATCGCGCACCTGCGCCAGCGGCAGGGCGCGCTCGGGCGTGTGGTTGGTGACGCGGATCAGGACACTCTGGTTCGGACCGATCTCGATCGGATCGCTCACCGTGCCGTCCTGCACCAGCACCTCGGAGAATGCGGCACGCTTCACGGCAGCGTGCACGAAGATGCCCTCACTCGACGCGCGCGACACGGGTCCCAGCGTCAGTACCGGCAGGCCGACTTCGCGCGCCGCCGGTGCGAGAGCAGACGGGTTCTTGTAGACCAGGTCCACCAGTCGCGTCGACAGGTCGTTGAACGCGCGCTCGCGATCCGCCTGCGCCTGCTCGACCGCCAGGGTCTCGCGCACCGCCTCGAAGGGCTGCTGCGCACTGCCCTTGACCTCACGGAGCTGGATCACGTGCCAACCGAACGCGGACTTCACCGGGCCGCTGATCTCGCCAGCCTTCATGCCGAACAGTGCGCCCTCGAAGCTGGCATCCATCATGCCCTTCGTGACCCAGCCCAGGTCACCGCCGGTGGCCTTCGAACCCGCGTCATCGCTGTTGGCCCGTGCAATCGCGGCGAAATCCGCGCCAGCGGCCTTGGCCTGCGCGGCCAGCTTGGCGGCCTTGGCTTCAGCAGCCTTCTGCGTGGCCGCATCGGCGCCTTCGGCGACCTGCACCAGGATGTGCGAGGCAAGGCGCTCCTCGGCACCGGCAAACTTCGCCTTTTCCTGCTCGTAGCGCTGGCGCAGCGTCGCCTCGTCAGCCGGCGGCGGAGCCGGCAGGGTGGCGCCATCCAGCGTCACGTATTCCAGGCTAACCGTTTCCTGCGCGCGGTAGTCCGCACCATGCCCGTCGTACCACGCCTTGATCTCGGCGTCGGTCACCGGAGCGACATCCGGCGCCGGCGGAGGCATCAGCAGCACGCTCGCGTCACGGGTCTCGCCCAGTACACGCATGAAGCGTTCAAGCTCCCCGTCGGTCACGAAATTGCTCTGCGCGATGCCCGCCACCACCAGCGACTGGCGCAGGCTTTCGCGCACCGTGTCCTCGAACTCGCGCGGCGTCTGCGCTGGCACGCCAGAGGCAAGCGCCAACTGGTAGCGCTCGGGATTGAACTTGCCGTCCACCTGGAACGCAGGGACGTCCTGGATGGCCTTGCGCACCTGTGCATCGCTGACCTGCAGGCCTGCGCGCTCGGAAGCCATGCTGCGCAGCTTCTCGTCGATCATCGACTCGAGGATCTCGCGCTTGTTGGCCACGCTTTCGAAGGCCTTGGCATCGAACGCTTCGCCATCCTGCTGGCGACGACGTTGACGCTCCTGCTCAAATCGAGCGCGGAATTCCTCGGACGTGATCTTGTCGTGGTGCCACAGCGTCGACGCCGGCCACCAGGACGGTGCGCCTTGCCACCAGGTCGGCGGAACGTCCACCTTGGCGACCGCGTCGTCGGTGCGCTGCACCATGTAGTCCTGCAGGCCGAACAGGGCGAAGGGAATGATCAGCAGGCCAAGGATGACCGTGGCGATCCAGCCGGAAGTCTTGTCGCGGAGTGTTTGCAGCATGTCCGGGAAAGAGGAAGACAGAAGCCGGACAGTGTAACCCGCCTTAACGATGGATTTTGGCGCAGCGCAGAAGGCATTGCGGCCCGATTGCCGCAATGGCCCTGGAACGGGACCACCGAGCAGGCCGACGACACGGCGACTTGCGCAGGCTTGCGAACGCGCAAAAACAAAGGCGCCCTTGCGGGCGCCTTTGGCGAAACTGGCGGAGTGGACGGGACTCGAACCCGCGACCTCCGGCGTGACAGGCCAGCATTCTAACCGACTGAACTACCACTCCGCG
>CBFGOS010000399.1:0-2392 GCA_965650425.1 uncultured Lysobacter sp.
CTCGGCCTGGCGCAGGCCGTCGGGCAGGGTGATGCCGCTGATGCGCCCCGTACGCTGGTAGTCCTTCCAGCCGCTGCCGATGATGTAGCCGCGCGCAATGCACTCCACCGGCACCGGCTTGAGGCGCTTGGTCACCACCGCGCGCTTGGCGTACAGCGCCGGGTCCACGCCGGGCGGCAGCACGGCGGCCACGTCAATGCCAGTCAGGTGGTTGGGGATGATGTGCTCGGTCTTGCCGAACCAGAAGTTGCTGATCTGGCACAGCATCTCGCCCTTGCCCGGAATCGGGTCGGGCAGCACCACGTCGAAGGCGCTCAGGCGATCGGTGGCGACCATCAGCAGGTAGTCCCCTGGCGGCGTGCCGGCAGGCAGGCGGTCGGCGGGGATGTCGAAAACGTCCCGGACCTTGCCGCGGTGGCGCAAGGGCAGGCCAGGCAGGTCGGACTGAAGCAGAGTCGTGGACAACGTGAAGCCCCCAGCAAGGTGTGCACGGACCCCCGCCGCAGCACGCCTGGCATCGCCGCCGATCACCGGGGATGTCCGCCGGGGAAGGGCCTCGACCCGCGCGCGGGCGCGACCGGGCCGGGCAGTGTACGACGGTCCGGGCCGCCATTGCAGGTAAAATGCGTGAAGGCCCGCATCCCGGCCGGCCCGAGGCCTCTCCGCATGACCGCCCGCATGACCGCAAGGACCCCTGCATGAAGCGCTGGTACGGCAAGTTGCTCGGCTTTTTCGCAGGCGCCGCCCTGATGCGCGGCAACCCGCCGCTCGGCGCGCTGATTGGCCTGCTGATTGGCCACGCCTTCGACGCTGACTGGTTCAAGCTGCGCCGCGACAACCCGTACGCGGCGCTTGGCCTGACCTCCGACGCCACCGACGCCGAGGTCGACCAGGCCTATCGCCGCTTGATCTCGCAATACCACCCCGACCGCATGGCCGGCGCCGCCCCCGAGTTGCGCGAGCAGGCCGAGGCCAAGGCCCGCGAGATCAACGCCGCCTACGACCGGATCAAGACCCTGCGCAAGCGCTGATCCGCATCGCCGCCATCACGCACCCCGCCACCCGCCCCTTTCCAGCGATCACCTGACGCGCCCAACCCGCGAGCCGCCCATGCAACCCACCGTCATCGCCCCGTCCATCCTCTCGGCCAACTTCGCCAAGCTCGGCGAGGAGGTCGACAACGTGCTCGCCGCCGGCGCCGACTGGGTGCACTTCGACGTGATGGACAACCATTACGTGCCCAACCTCACCATCGGCCCGATGGTGTGCGAAGCACTGCGCAAGCACGGCATCACCGCGCCCATCGACGTGCACCTGATGGTGGAGCCGGTCGACACGCTCGTGCCGGAGTTCGCCAAGGCCGGCGCGACGATGATCACCTTCCACCCGGAGGCCAGCCGCCACGCGCACCGCACGATCCAGCTGATCAAGTCGCACGGTTGCCAGGCCGGCCTGGTGCTGAACCCGGCCACGCCGCTGGAAGTGCTCGACTGGGCGCTGGGCGAGCTCGACATGGTGCTGCTGATGTCGGTCAATCCCGGCTTCGGCGGCCAGGCGTTCATTCCCACCACGCTCGACAAGCTGCGCCGCGTGCGCGAGATGATCGACCGGGTCGGCCGCCCGATCCGGCTGGAGATCGATGGCGGGGTGAAGGCCGACAATATCGCGGAAATCGCCGCGGCGGGCGCCGACACTTTCGTGGCCGGATCGGCCATCTTCAACGCGCCCGATTACGCCGACGTGATTCGCCGGATGAAGGCCGCGGTGGCCGGCGCGCGCGGCTGAGCCAGGCAGGTCCGGCCCCTGTGGCGGGCGGATCCCGTGAATGGCAATCCGCAGGCCGTGACGTTCCCGCCGCGCAAATAAAGAAAAGGCCGATGCCCGCCCCCGGGCATCGGCCTTGGTTGTTTTGGAGGCAATCCCGCCCCCGCCTGTCATCCCTGCTATGGCCTTCCATACTCCGGGCCGTCGGTGACAGGCGGATGACAGCAGTGGGCGTTCACGGCGATTTCGCGGGGCCCCGCTAGCCTGCCCGGATGCCACCCAGCTCCCCAAGCCCCTCGCTCCACTGGCTGCTCGTCCTCAACGGCAAATCCGCCGGTGACGAAGCGCTGCGTGCGGCCGTTCAGGCGCTGCGCGCCGATGGTGTCCACGTCGATGTCCGCGTCACATGGGAGTCGGGCGATGCGCAGCGCTACGTGGACGAAGGCCTGGATTCGGGCGTCACCACGGTAGTGGCCTGCGGTGGCGATGGCACCCTGAGCGAAGTCGCCGCGGCACTGGCGCACCACGACGCGGACGCGGCCAACCTTCCCAGCGTGGGCCTGGTGCCGCTTGGCACGGCCAACGATTTCGCCACCGCAGCAGGCCTGCCGATGGAGCCCGTCGCCGC
>CBFGOS010000400.1:0-2381 GCA_965650425.1 uncultured Lysobacter sp.
GGTGGCGATCGCACCCTTGGCGGTTTCGACGCCGATGCGCTGGCCGGCCAGCGGGCCCGTCGGAGTGGCGGTCTCCTCGCTGAAGTTGCTCTCGTAGTAGCCCAGGCCCACGAACGGGCGCACGGTCTGCGACGCAGTGCCAAAGTGGTACTGGCCGCTCAACGCATACGGCTGGGCCGCCACGCTCGCGGTCTTGCCGCCCGCAGTGTTCACGCGGTGGCCGAACTTGTCGGCCGCGCCCCACGCCTCGATGGCGATGTTGTCGGTGACGTAATAGCTGGCGCTCAGCGTCGCGGCGCCGTCACCGTCCACCTTGGCGTCCGCGCCGCCAATGGTCGCGTCCTTGGTCGGCTCCGACAGGGCGTATCCGCCGACAATGGCGAAGCGCTTGCCGCTGGTATCGGTGCCATCCTGGGCGAATGCCGCCGGTGCGATGGACAGGGCGCCCAGCAGGGCCAGCGTCAGGGTGCGATAACGGTTCATGGCTTGTCTCCTTGATCTGGTTTTTTCAGTGATGCCTTTGGGGGAGGCGCGGCCACCGTAGCCACGGCCGGATGAACCGTTCTTGCCACCGATGCGTCCAGCGCGCCGCCACGTCCGGCGAAAACGCGCCCGCAATCACGCTCACGCGCAGTTCACGCCACGTGCGAAATTGCGTGGCCCGCGGTACGCTGCCCCGGTTCAATTTGCGGAGACCCTCGATGCATCGCGCTTTGGTCGTGGCTGCCCTCGCGGTTGCCTCCGTGAACGCCGCGGCAAAGGACGCCGATTGCCGGGTCGAAAGCGATTACGAACTCACGCTGAATTCGCGCAGCCTGATCCTGGTGCGGGACGCGGGCGTCCCCAAGGCCATCGTCATGCGCCAGGGGCGGCTGTTCATCGACGACGCGTGGGTGGCGTTGGGAGCGGAGGACGTGCAACGCCTGACCGCGTTCGAACAGGGCACGCGCGAGGCGATGCCGGAAGCGCAGGCGCTCGGACGCGCCGCTGCCGACGTTGCCTTCAGCGCACTGGCACAGGTGGCCGCCGGATTCAGCAGCGATCCGAAGGCGACGCAGGACAAGCTTGCCGCGGCACGCACGCAACTCGACGCCCGCCTCGCCGGCGCGGTGAGCGCGCACCGCTTCGACGGCCGCGACCTCGGCCGCGATATTGCCCAGGCCGTGGGCGAGGCCATCCCGGACCTGATCGGCGACATCGTGGGCGGCGCCATCAGTGCCGCGTTCTCCGGCGACAAGAGCCGGCTGGAACGGATGGAGCACCTGGATGCGGAGATCGAGGCCGCCGTCGCCCCGCGGGCCGCGGCGCTGGGGCAGGCCACCCAAGCCCTGTGCCAGCGGCTGGAGGCCCTCGACGCCCTCGAAAACGCCCTGGAGTACCGCCTGCCCGACGGCCAGCCGCTGCAGTTGCTGCGCATGTCGCCACGGACCCAGACGCCTGCGGCGCACGGCTGACGGGTTCACCATACCGCGGCGTACCCAGGCGGGGCAGGCCGTACCCATTGGTCGCGGTTGGCGCTTCCCCCCGCAAAGCCCACAATAGGCCTTTGCCCGGATTTCGGAGCCCCCCACATGGCTGAGCTGAAGGAAGCGCGCGTCCCCGACATTGGCGGATACGACGACGTGCCCGTGATCGAACTGCTGGTCGCCGTTGGCGACACCGTCACTGTCGACCAGGGCCTGGTCACGCTGGAGTCCGACAAGGCCACGATGGAAGTGCCCGCGCCGTTTGCCGGCGTGATCCGCGAACTCAAGGTCAAGCTGGGCGACGCCGTGTCCGAAGGCAGCGTCGTCGCGGTGATCGAAGTGGCCGAAGCGGCTGTGGCGCCCGCCGCCGACGCAGCGAAGCCCGCGCCCGCGCCGGTGGCGCCTGCACCGGCTGCGACCGCGCCAGTGCCCAGCGCCGAGACCGGCGCCCGTGTCGAGCCCGTCGCGCCGTCCGCGCAGCCCGATGCGCTGGCCGCACGCGAGATAGAAGCCGCTGCGCCCGTCAGCGAGCCGCGCACGCCGCCGGTGGCGTTCACCGCCGACGAATTGATGCCCGACAAGGTGCCCTACGCCAGCCCCGCCGTCCGCCTGTTCGCACGCGAACTCGGCGTGGACCTGGGCCGGGTCAAGGGCAGCGAGCGCGGTGGCCGCATTACCCGCGAGGACGTGCAGAAATTCGTCAAGGGCGTGATGCAGGGCGGCGGTGCCATGGCTGCGGCCCCGGTGGCCGGCGGCGGTGGCCTCAACCTGCTGCCGTGGCCGAAGGTCGACTTCGCTAAGTTCGGCCCGGTCGAGACCCGCGAGCTCAGCCGCATCCAGAAGATCTCCGGTGCCAACCTCGCCCGCAACTGGGCGATGATCCCGCACGTCACCCAGCACGACGACGCCGACATC
>CBFGOS010000401.1:0-2380 GCA_965650425.1 uncultured Lysobacter sp.
GTCGGCCAGCAGGCGCTCGCGGTCGTCTGGGTCGTAGGCCGCCACGGTATCCACGTCGAAGCCCTCGTAGGCACGTCGGAAGCCCTCGCGCTTCTTCAGGATGGTTTCCCAGCTGAGCCCGGCCTGGTTGATCTCCAGGACCAGCCGCTCGAACAGCACGGCCTCGTCGCGGTGCGGGAAGCCGTATTCAGTGTCGTGGTAGGGCCCGTGCAACGGGTGGTCCCGGGCGAAGTCGCAGTAGCTGGACATGGGCGGCGATCGGAATGTCGCCCCGAGTATGGCACGGGCTAGAATGGGCGCATGTCGCTCATGCCCACGCCCCTGACCAACCAGTTCCTGATCGCACTGCCGGCGCTCGCCGACGGCAATTTCGCGCGCAGCGTAACCCTGGTATGCCAGCACGACGACGACGGCGCGATGGGCATCATGGTCAACAAGGCCTCCGAGTACACCCTGGGCGACGTGCTCGGCCAGATGGGGCTGGAAGCGCATGACCCGGCGATGGCCGCGCAGATCGTGCTGGCCGGTGGCCCGGTGCACCCGGAGCGCGGCTTCGTGCTGCACGACGGTGGCATGCGATGGGACTCCTCGCTGCAGGTCAGCGACACGTTGTTCCTCACCACCTCGCGCGACATCCTGGAAGCGATGGCCAAGGGCGAAGGCCCCGCGCATGCCATCGTGGCGCTGGGCTGCGCGGGTTGGGGCCAGGGCCAGCTGGAGCACGAACTCACCGAGAACGACTGGCTGACCGCGCCGGTGGACGCCGAGCTGCTGTTCGCGCTGCCGCTGGAGGCGCGCTGGCAGGCGGCGGCGGGGCGCATCGGCGTCGACTTCGCCCACCTGGCTGATTACGCCGGGCACGCATGACCGCCACGATCCGCCGCGATGGCACGGTGCTGGGCTTCGACGTGGGCGCCCGCCGCATCGGCGTGGCCGTCGGCAGCGCCTTCGGCCACGGTGCGCGCGCGCTGGCCGTGGTGGATGTGCACGCCAACGGCCCCGACTGGCCGGCTATCGATCGCCTGCTCAAGGAATGGCGCCCCGATGGCATCGTGGTCGGCGACCCCATGACCCTCGAGGGCGGCGACCAGCCCATCCGTCAGCGCGCCCACGCCTTTGCCCGCGAGTTGCACGGCCGCAGCAAGCTGCCCGTGGTGCTGGTCGATGAACGTTCCAGTTCCATCGAAGCCGCGCAGCGCTTTGCCGGTGACCGTGCCGAGGGGCGCAAGCGCCGCCGCGATGCCGAGGCGCTGGATGCCGTGGCCGCGGCCGTCATCATCGAACGCTGGCTCGCCGCCCCCGACGACGCCACTCCGCTTTCCGACTTGCCTTCCGCATGACCTCCCAGACCGACCCGTCCGGCGCGCTGCGCCACCTGCTCACCCTCGACGGCATGTCGCGCGCGCAATTGGTTGCGCTGCTCGATCGTGCCCAGCACTTCGCCGAAGGCCATGACGCGCGGGGCGCGCTCGCCGGCACCGCGGTGTGCACGCTGTTCTTCGAACCGTCCACCCGCACGCGGATGAGCTTTACCCTGGCGGCGCAACGTCTGGGTGCGGACGTACTCAGCTTTGATGCTTCGTCCTCGTCGACCAGCAAGGGCGAGACCGCGCGCGACACGCTGAAGAACCTGGAGGCGATGGGCGTGCGTGGCTTCGTGGTGCGCCACAAGCAGGACGGTGCCGTGGCCGAGCTTGCGGCTGCGGCCAATGCGGGAACCGCGTTGCTCAATGCCGGCGACGGACGCAGCAACCATCCGACCCAGGGTCTGCTCGATATGCTGACCCTGCGCCAGGCCAAGGGCACGGACTTCTCGCGCCTTAAAATCGCCATCGTGGGCGACGTGAAGCACTCCCGTGTGGCGCGCTCCGACCTGCACGCGCTGCGCACGCTGGGCGCAGGCGATATCCGCGTCTGCGGCCCCGCGTCCCTGCTGCCCGACGACGGCACGCTCGCCGGCTGCACCGTCACCCACGACCTGGATGCCGCGCTTGAAGGCGTGGACGTGGCGATGATGCTGCGCCTGCAGCGCGAGCGCATGGAAGAGGGGCTGGTGGACTCGCTGGACGACTACCACCGCGACTATGGCCTGAGCATCGAACGCCTGCGACGCGCAGCCGCCGATGCGGTGGTAATGCACCCGGGGCCGATGAATCGTGGCGTGGAGATCACCGATGAGGTCGCCGACGGCTCCCAATCGCTGATCCTTCGCCAGGTGCGCAACGGTGTCGCCGCCCGCATGGCGGTGCTCGAAGCGCTGCTGGCTTCTTCGGGGCCTTCCTCCCTGGCTTGATCTTCCCGGTTCCACACCGGGACTCCCTGCCGCGTGCCGGCGAGGGTATGCTGAAACCGGGGAGTTCCTGGGGGTTGTTTGGCAGTC
>CBFGOS010000402.1:0-2375 GCA_965650425.1 uncultured Lysobacter sp.
ACTCGAACACCCCGACGATGCGCCAATCCGAGCCCTTGAAGCGCAGGGTGCGGCCCACCTCCAGCCCGTCGAACTGCCGCTGCGCGGCGACGCCGACGAGCAGCTCCTGCAAGCCAGGACGGAAGCGCCGGCCCTGTACCACGGTCAGTTCGGGGCGCAGCTCGAAGGCGTTGGGCTCCACGCCGCGCAGGGTGACGTTGGTGCCGCCGCTCTGGCCCTTGCGCGCCACTTCGGTGATCACGATGATCTCGCCGGACGCCAGTGGCAGGCCATCGCGGCCGCGGGCGATGGCCGGGTCCTGCTTGATCAGGGTGACCAGCGCGCGGTCAAGGAAGCTGGACAGTTCGGCCGTGCTGCCGCCGCGCAGCACCACGGCACGGTCCATGCGGCCGGTGGTGCCAAGGGTGCGGGTGAGGCCCGCGGACATCGACAGCATCGCCACCAGCACCGCCACCACGCCGGCGATGCCCACCACGATGACCAGCGAGGCGCCCCAACGCTGCGGGATGCTCTGCAGGTTCATCCACACGATCTCGCGGATCTGGCGCAGCGGATTCATGGCAGGCACTCCCGTACGCGCATGTCAGCGGCCCGCCAGAGCATCGACAATCTTCAGTCGCATCGCCCGCAGCGCAGGCGGCAGGCCCACCGCCGCCGCCAGCACCAGCACCGCGGCGGCGACGAACAGCCACACGCGGCGGTCGGGCTGCAGCGGCGGGAATTCCGGCGGCAGGTGCGCGGTGACGAACGCGGCCAATGCCATGCCCAGCCCCGCGCCCAGCGCGCACAGCAACAGCGCCTCGGCCAGCACCAGCCACAGCACGGTGCGATCGGTGAAGCCCAGGCACTTGAGCACCGCCAGCTCCGGGATGCGCTCGCGCACCGCCTGGCTCATGGTGAACCCGGTCAGGATCAGGATGGTGAAAAACACCGCGCCCGAGATGGCGTTCATGATGAAGCCGATGTCGCCGAACTGGCGCAGGAAGTTGAGCTGGAAGTCCTGCTCGTTCTGCGTCTTGGTTTCGTCGGCGGAGTTGGCGAAGCGGCGGTCGATCTCCGCGGCCACGCGCGGCGAATCCAGCGGGTCGGCCACGCGCACGATGAACACGCCGGCCAAGCCCTTGGCGCGTTCGCTGCGCGCCTCATCGAACTGACCGTAGTTGAGGTACATGATGCCCGCCTGGTCCTGCCACTTCGCGTCGCGGCCGTCGAAGATGCCGACGATGCGCCACTCCCAGATGCGGGTGCCGTCGGCCTTGGTCCAGATGAAGCTGTTGAGCGGCACGATGTCGCCCAGCTTCCAGCCGTACTTGTCGGCGAGCTTGCGGCCGACGATGGCGCCGTCCTGGGTGGACACGAAGGCGCGCCACTGTTCCTCGGGCATGACCCACTCGGGGTAGGTGTCGCGCAGCCGCTGTGGGATCACCGCGAACTGCGGGAAGCCGGCGCGCTCGTCGCGGTACTGACCGCCGAAGAACTGCGAGGTGGCCACGCGTTCCACGCCGGGCACCGCTTCCAGCTGCGGCATCATCCGCATCGGCAAGGGCTGGGTGAAGCTGGTCTTGGCCTGCACGATCAACCGGTTGGCGCCAAGGAAATCCGCGCCGGAGTTGAACAGCGAGTTCACCGCCTGCAGCAGCCCCAGCAGCAGGAACGCCGCGGTCAACGAGGCAAGGGTGAATCCGGTCCGCGTCTTCTTGCGGAACAGCGAGCCCCACACCAGTGGCAGGTACTTGCGCACCATCGCTCAGTGCGCGCCCGCCGCCGGCTCGTCGACCAGGGTGCCCTTGTCCAGATGCACGGTGTGCTTGGCGTAGTCGGCCGCCTTGGGGTCGTGGGTGACCATCACGATGGTCTTTCCGAACTCGCGGTTGAGTTCTTGCAGCAGGGTCAGGACTTCGTCGGCGGTCTTGCGGTCCAGGTCGCCGGTGGGTTCGTCGCAGATCAGCAGCAGCGGGTCCGAGACCAGCGCGCGGGCAATGGCCACGCGCTGCTGCTGGCCGCCCGAGAGCTCGTTGGGCTTGTGCTTGGCGCGGTCACCCAGGCCGACAAGCTCCAACGCCACGGCGGCGCGATGCGCACGCTCGGCAGCGCCCATGTCGGTGAGCAGCAGCGGCAGTTCCACGTTCTTCTGCGCGGTCAGCACCGGCATCAGGTTGTAGCTCTGGAAGATGAAGCCAACGGTTTCGGCGCGCCAGGCAGCCAGTGCGTCGCCGTCGAGGTCGTCGATGGCCACGCCATCCACGCGCAGGTCGCCATCGGTGGGCGAGTCCAGCCCGCCGATCAATTTGAGGAGGGTGGTCTTGCCCGAGCCCGACGGCCCCATCAGCGCGACGAAGTCGCCGTGCGGGATGTCGAGGTTGATGTGGTGCAGC
>CBFGOS010000403.1:0-2373 GCA_965650425.1 uncultured Lysobacter sp.
CAGCCCGGGCCAGAAGACCGATTCGCGCCACCCGAGTCCCGCGGGACGGAATTCCAGTGGGTGGACGTGCATTTGCCACGTGCGTCCCCCGTAATGCAGCGCACGGTCGAACGTGGGTGCACCGTCCGGAGGAGGGTGTCCATTGTGCGAGTCGTACAGCACATGGTTGGTGCCATCGCTCGTCACATCGGCGACGCGAACCCGGAGCGCGTCGCGGATCTCCGGCTGCAGGCCGCTTTCGATCAGGCTGCGGACACGGAACGACACCGCCAACGAGCCACGCACACGCGACAGGCGTTCGGCCTCGTTGCGCGGGGGCGTCCCAGGCGCGAACACCGGCAACCGCAGCGTCACGCCCTCGGTGGGCTGTCCGTTCTCGTCCCGCTGCACCAGCATGAAGGGCCCGGACAGGGCCGGCTGGTCCGTCCGCAGCGCACGACGCAAGGCCGCAAGGTTGGGCGACTGGGTGGTGATGTCCAACCCCAGCACGCGCTCGTTGCCCGCCAGGGGAACCACGCGCGTGGTGATGAAATGTTCACCGTCGTTGGCGATGAATCGATCGGCATAGGCCAAGGCCAGCAACCCGGGAAACCGGTCGCGAGGTTGCAGGTTGTCGTACAGATTCCTGAACTCGGGCTCGGTAATCGTCTGCGAGGTGAGGAACAGGGTCTGCACGGTGCGCGCCAGCAGACCGCAGGCCTCCAACTGCGTGCGCAAGGCGTCATAGCCCCGCTGGGCGACGTTCTCGAAGGCCCGGACCTGTTCCGCGTCCAAGCGACGCTGCTGCTGCAGCGTCAACACCCCCGTCAGCAGCGTGCCTGCCAGCAGTGCCCCAGCGCTCCACAACCAGACCGTGATGGCCCAAGGCCGGCGGCCTGCCTGGGCGGCAGGAGACTGCAACGTGTTGGAGAAACCGTCAGAATCCTTCGACGCCCCCAAGAGAAGCCCCATGACCAACCACGATTTAGCGATGTTATACACGCATCACGTGCAAGTGGTGAAAGCGAGGACGCAAGAGGCGCTTGCCCGCGGCGGCCATGACCATCTGGTCGTGCCCAGCGGAAACCTCCACTTTCACGTGTTCGACGACCGGGACTACCCGTTCGCGACCAACCCGCAGTTCAAGGCGTGGGTGCCGCTCACGCGCAATCCGGGCAGCTGGATCGTCGCGACGCCGGGAAGCAGGCCCAAGCTGGTCTACCTGCAGCCGGCCGACTACTGGCACGTCGTGCCAGAGGCGCCGAGCGGTTGGTGGGTGGAGCACTTCGACATCGTGGTGATCCGCACGCCGGAAGAAGCCCTGCAGCACCTGCCGGCCGATGCCTCGCGCTGCGCCATCCTTGGCGAGCCGCAAAGTGCACTGGGCGACTTCGTCCCCAACAACCCGCCTGCGGTGCTGCAGTACCTTGAGTACCACCGTGCGTTCAAGACGCCGTACGAGATCGCGATGATGCGCGAGGCGACCCGGATCGGCGTGCGTGCGCACCGGGCCGCGGAGCGCAACTTCCGCGCGGGGTCGAGCGAATTCGGCATCCATCTGGCGTACTGCCAGGCCGCCGGCCAGGACGCCAACGACCTGCCTTACAGCAACATCGTCGCCCTGAACGAGCACGGTGCGGTGCTGCACTACACCGATCGCGACAGGTTGCCGCCGCGTGAGTCGCGTAGCTTCCTGATCGACGCGGGCGCCAGCTTCCATGGGTACGCCTGCGACATCACGCGCACCTATGCCGCGGATACCGGAAGTGAATTCCAAGCGCTGGTCGACGCCATGGATGCCGCGCAGCTGCGCATGTGCGACGAGGTCCGCGCCGGTTTCGACTACCGGCAGTTGCACCTGAACGCGCACCTCGCGATCGCCGGCATCATGCGCGACTTTGGCATCTGCCGCCTCTCGCCGGAAGCCGCGGTGGAGACGGGCGTAAGCAGCGTGTTCTTCCCGCACGGCATTGGCCACGGCATCGGCCTGCAGGTGCACGACGTGGCGGGATTCGCCGAGAGCGATCGCGGCGGCACCCTGCCCAAGCCGGCGGGCCACCCCTACCTGCGGCTGACCCGCGTGCTGCAACCGGGCATGGTGGTGACCATCGAGCCCGGCCTGTACTTCATCGACCTGCTGCTTGACGAACTGCGTCAGGGTCCGCACGCCGGCGACGTCGATTGGGCGCGGATCGAGGCCTTCAAGCCGTACGGTGGCATCCGCATCGAGGACGACGTGGTATGCACCGAGGCGGCGCCGGTCAACCTCACGCGCGAGGGCTTCGCTTCGGCCTGACGTCGGCCTCGTCGCCCCCGGAAAAAAGGGCCCGCGGTTCCCCGCGGGCCTTCCTGCATCTCGCGTCATGCCCCGCGGGCCTTCCTGCATCTCGCGTC
>CBFGOS010000404.1:0-2363 GCA_965650425.1 uncultured Lysobacter sp.
CCTCGCCGCGGGTCCGATGCTGGGCCGGCAGTATGTCGGCGCGTACTTGCCCGCCGCGACGCGCGACCGTGCGGCGGACATCGCAGCGCGCGTACGTGACGCCTTGGCGGCCGCCGTCCAGCGCGATGGCCGGATGGGTCCCGCCGCCAAGTCCGAAGCCCTGGCCAAGCTGGCGGCGCTGAAGATCGAGGTCGGCGCGCCGCGCCGCGACCTGGACTACAGCGTGCAACCGATGGGACGGGGCAGCTTCGGCAGCAACATGCTCATTGCCTCCACCTGGCACCATCGCGAGGAAATGAAACGCATTGGTCGCGGCAACGCCGACCGACGCTGGAACGTGCTGCCCCAGCAACCCGCGCTGACCTACGACGTCGCGCAGAACCGCCTGATCGTGACCGCCGCCATGCTCCAGCCACCGGTGCTGGATCCCAACCGGGACATCGGCCGCGATTATGGGGCGTTAGGCGCGCTGGTCGGGCATGAGCTCAGCCACGCGATCGGCCCGCGCGGCCGCACGGTCGACGCCAAGGGCGAGGTGCGCGACTGGTGGACCGCGACGGAAGCCGCGGCATGGAACGATCTTGGGAACCGCGTTGCCGCGCAGTTGAGCCAGCATGCCGTGCCAGGGACGCCGGGCACTCGCCTCAACGGCGCTCGCGTGCGCGATGTCGCGATGGCCGACCAATCGGGCGTGGAACTGGCGTGGGCAGCCTTCCGCACCGCGCAACCCGCTGCCAGCCAGGACGCCCAACAGGGCTTCTTCAAGGGTTGGGCCGGACTCTGGGCGGAACAGGTGACCGCCGACGTCGCCAATGAGCGCAGCCTGCACAGCGCCTACGCGCCCGGCCCGGTGCGTGCCCGGGCGCCGCTGGCCAACCTGCCCGGCTTCGGCAGCGCGTTCGGCTGCAAGCCGGGTCAGCCCATGCAGGCCAACGCCAACGACCGGATCACGGTCTGGAAGTAAGCGACACGGGCCCGGCACCGCACGGCATGCCGTGTGGCGTCCGGCTGCGAACCGCTCAACGCACGATGCGCATCCGGGGCGGGCCTTTGCGCCCAAACGGCGGCTGCCCACGCCAGTAACGGATCAGGAGCCAACCAAACACCATGCCGCCCAGGTGCGCGAAGTGCGCGACGCCGGGCATCGTGTTGGTGATGCCCATGAGCAATTCGATCACGCCGTAGACGATCACGAGCGTGCGCGCCTTCATCGGGATGGGCGGGATCAGCAGCATCACCCGCTGGTTGGGGAACAGCATCCCGTAGGCCAACAGCAGCCCGAAGACGCCGCCAGAGGCGCCCACGGTGGGGTACGCCTCCCCACCCTGCGTCATCGTCCACCAGCCCACCGCCAGCTGGAACGCCGCGGCGCCCACGATGCAGGCCAGGTAATAGGTCAGGAAGCGCTTCTCGCCCCAGGTGTGTTCCAGCGGCGCGCCGAACATCACGAGCGCCAGCATGTTGAACGCCAGATGGGCAAAGCCCCCATGCATGAAGCCGTAGGTCAGGACCTGCCACGGCAGGAACCCGCCCTGGGCGTAGGGATCGCTGCCACTGTCGAGCGGCCACAGCATGAACGACGCCAGCGACGCATCGCCCACCACCAGTTGCAGCAGGAAAACCACTCCATTGGCGATCAGCAGGGCCCGGGTCACGGGCGGCAGGTTGGCGAACATCGCGACTCCTTGGTGTGGGCACATGGTAGCCGCTGGCAGCCCGGGAAAGGCTGCCAAGAAGTACAGGCCGACCGGACCGCCAGCCCCTGTTCAGCCAGAGTGAGGACCCCAGATCAGGTCGTCCAACGTGGCCGCTGCGCGCAATCCACGAACGCGTCCCGACTCCACGACCACCCCTTCGGCACGCAGGCGCGCGCATTGTTGCTTGTAGCCTTCCGAGTCCTCCGGAAACGCGATGCGCCCATCGGAGCGAAGGACACGATGCCACGGCAGGCCGGCGTCGTCGTTCTGGCTCAACAGCCGGGCCACCAGGCGCGCCCGGCCAGGCAGGCCCGCTCGCCGCGCCACTTCGCCGTATCCGGCCACTTCGCCTTGGGGGATGGCCCGCACCGCCGCCAGCAGCCGACGGGCCGCATCCTGGGCGCTCGTCTTCGTCGTCATGCGCATCGCGGTAGCATAGACCCAAGCCCGCCCGCGAATGGAGCCTCCCGTGCGCAACTTCGAATCGATCCGCCGCCACGTCAAGACGTCCGGCTTCCAGGTCAGGATGGAAGACGAGGACGTGCTGTGCATCGAGTTGTCACTGGAGCAGGGAACGCGCCACCAGGCGATCTTCCTGTCCGAACTGGACGATGATGACGGCCGCCCGTACCTGCGCGTCAGCACCGCGGTGGCGCCCACCACGGG
>CBFGOS010000405.1:0-2359 GCA_965650425.1 uncultured Lysobacter sp.
CATTCGCGAGGCGTTGCTTCTTTTTTTCGCGAATGAATTCGCTCCCACTGGAAGAAGGCTTGTAGCCCGGATAAGCGCAGCGCAATCCGGGTTCGTTGTGCGGGGTGTCGAAGGATCGTACGACGCACCATGACGCGGACTGCAGCGAAAGCGTGATCCGTTCGTGAACGCTGACGATGCCAAGCCAGGCCGCGCTTGTCCTTCGTCTTTTGCCGACCTATCCTGCGCCGGCCACGGTCAATCCCGTGGCCGGGTTTGACGGCCCGCCAGTAGACGCGATCGCGCCTCTTTGCGCATGCGAAGGCTCTTTGAGCCTTTGCAGGCTGCGGCGCACCTGCTGCTTTTGGTTGGTAACGTTTTATGGCAGATCGCGTGGGGAGACCTTCGGGTCTGCCGGTGCCTACTGCCGGTCCGTCAACCCTGCGCGGTCTGCCACCCTTGTTTGACGGCTCGGGTGGTGGTTTTCAATCACAGTAGGAGCCTCACCATGGACGAAGCCTTAACCCCTCTCACCTTCCTTGGTTCAGGGCCGAAGGAGACGTGGCCGGACAGGGGAGGTGGCGGCGCTGGCTGAGGTAGCGGCTGTCCTGGCGCCACGGTAGCGGCTGCGGCGCGTTTTCACCCTTCCAACCGCTCCAGCGCCTCGGCCAGATTCTCCCGTGCCCGCTGCTCCCAGCGCTCCGCCAGCGGCGCGTGCTGGTAGAGGCGGGGAAGGTCCAGCAGGTGGCGGAGTATCTTGCCGCGTCCGGCCTTGAACAGCGGTTCCGGGACCCAGGCGTATTCGGCGCGGATGGCGCGTTCGTAGTCGGCGTAGGTGGCGGGCGGGGTGGCGAGGATGCTGAGGTCGATGTCCACCACCAGCGCGGCATCGTTGTCTTAGGGGATGTCCTGATGACGGGTGGCGAGGATCAACTGGCGCAGCGGCTCGACGTGTTGGTCGAGGCCGACATCGCGGAGCCAGGCGGCGGTACGTTCGGCGCTGGCGGCTTCGTTGTCCTGGCGGCGGGTGTCGTAGATCAGGTCGTGGGTCCAGAGCGCCAGTTCCACTTGGTCGGGGTACCCGGCCAGGTGCCTCCAAGTGTCGAAATGGCCCAGGCAGGCGGCGATGTGTTCGTCGCTATGGTAGTGGCGCTGCGGTTCGCCGTAGGCCGCCTCCAGTTCGGCGAAGCTGCCGGCCGGGGCGCTGCCGCCGAGGCGTTGCCAGAGGGTGCCCCAGCGCGCCGGATCAAGCCTGCTCATCGCGTTGCTCCGGGTACAGCGGGTTGCCGCAGCGACTGCAGAACGCCGCGTGAATTTCGTGGTGCGCCTTGTGGCAGCGCGGGCAGGAGTGGTCCAGGGATTCGCTGCGCATGGCATTGGCCAGCTCGGCGGTGAAGATGCCGGTGGGCACGGCGATGATGGAGTAGCCGGTGATCATCACCAGGGTCGCCATGGCTTGGCCGAAGGCGGTTTTCGGGGTGATGTCGCCGAAGCCGACGGTGGTCAGGGTCACCACCGCCCAGTAGATGCTCTTCGGAATGCTGGTGAAGCCGTTCGCCGGGCCTTCGACCACGTACATGACGGTGCCGAAGACGATCACCAGGGTGGTCACGCTGAGCAGGAACACGGTGATCTTCTGCCGGCTGCCGCGCAGGGCGGTAATCAGGAAGTTGGCCTGGCTCAGGTAGGGCGTGAGCTTGAGCACCCGGAAGATGCGCAGCATGCGGATCACCCGCACGATCATCAGGTACTGCGCCTCGGGGAACAGCAAGGCGATAAACGCCGGCAGCACGGCGAGCAGGTCGATCAGCCCGTAGAAGCTGAAGATGTAGCGCCAGGGGCGTGGGCTGGCATAGACGCGCAAGGCGTATTCGACGGCGAACAGCGCGGTGAAGCACCACTCCAGCGCCATGAACAGGTCGCCGTAGTTCCGGTGGTGGCGCTCCACGCTGTCGAACATCACCACCACCAGGCTGGTGAAGATGATGCCCAGCAGCCAGGTGTCGAAGCGGCGGCCGGCGGGGGTATCGGTCTGGAAGATGATGACGTAGAGGCGTTCGCGAAGTGTCTGCGGCTGCATCGGTGGCTCCTTGCGTTGGCGGAACCTTAGCAGAGCCGGAGGCGTGCGGGCAGCGGTTCAGTGCCGGCCGGGGTGCCAGGTGGCGGCGCCTTGCCTGAAGACGCGCTGCCCGGCGTATACCACGCGCACGCCAATCCGGCCTCGGCGAGCGTCACGGTGCATTACGATGCGGCGGCCACGAGCGAGGCGGCGTTGCGCGAGGCGGTGCGCGAGTGCGGCTACCACTGCCGCGGCGAGATGCAGCCGGACCATCAGTGCAGGTTCGCCGAGCCCGATCCGCGAGCGGCCCATGCAAAGCAC
>CBFGOS010000406.1:0-2332 GCA_965650425.1 uncultured Lysobacter sp.
ACTGATCGAGATCGGTCGGCGCGAGGCCGAAAAGGCGCTGGACGCGGCGGGCTACTGAGACCGCGCCCGGTCCGGCGGCGCGTGGCTCGAAACCGGCCCCGGGCGCCGTGCTCCAAGGTCGCAGCCCCTGAGACACGGTCGGGCGAAGGTGGCTTCACGTCCAACGGAGCCTTCGCCATGAGCCGCACGCCTTCCGCCGCCGTCCGTCCGTTCCCGTCCTCGCGCCCCTCGGCCCGGCACGCCGATGCCACGTGGGTGCGCGCCCGTAGCCGCCCAAGCGCGATGCCAGTTGCGCCGGTTGAAGGGGCCCCGGACCCCCGCTTGGATGAGGCGCTGAAGCTTTTCCTGGCCGTGGGCGCCGTGGTCGTGCTGCTGTTGCCCGATGCGCGCGGCTCGGTGGCCAGCGTCGGCTGGCTGCCGATGTGGTTGCTGGGTATGCCCCTGGTGGCCCTGTGGGCGTTGCGCGGCTTCCGGCTGCCTTGGGGCGGTCGGGTGGCGGAGGCACTCCCGGCGTCGGGTCGCCGTCGCCGGCTCGTTCCGCAGGCCCGGCGCCGGGCCCAGGCATCGGTCGCGCCGGTTCACGCGCGCGCGGCCTGAACCGCCGCCGCGTCGCCGGCCCCCCATGACTTTGGCCACGCGGGAGCCCCTCGGCCCGTGTGCTAGCGTCAGGGTTTTCATGTTGCCCGCACCGGAGAACCCATGACGCCACTGTCGAAGGCCTGCCAGCACCTGGTCGCCGCCGCCGGCTTCGCCACCGTCGCCACCGTGGGTGTGGCCCACGCCTCGGAGACCGCGATGACCGACCCCTATGCCTGGCTGGAAGACGTCGAAGGCGATCGAGCCCTCACTTGGGTCAAGCAGCAGAACGCCAAGGCCGAGGCCGAACTGGCGACCACGTCGGCGTTCAAGCAGCTTGAAGGCGACATCCGGGCCATCCTCGATTCCACCGCCAAGATCCCCGGCGTGGAAAAGATCGGGCCGTACTACTACAACTTCTGGAAGGACGCGCAGCACCAGCGCGGCCTGTGGCGCCGCACTACGTTGGAGGAATACCGCAAGGCCGATCCCAAGTGGGAAACCGTGCTCGACCTGGACGCGCTGAACAAGGCCGAGGGCGAGAACTGGGTGTGGCACGGTGCGCAATGCCTCAAGCCCAAGTACGAGCGCTGCCTGATCGCGCTGTCGCGCGGCGGCGCCGACGCGGACGTCACCCGTGAGTTCGACCTCGCCACCAAGACCTGGATCAAGGACGGCTTCTTCCGTCCCGAGGCGAAGGGCGGCCTGGCCTGGATCGACCAGGACAACGTCTACGTCTACACCGATTTCGGTACCGGCTCGATGACCTCGTCGGGCTATCCGCGCGTGGTCAAGCAGTGGAAGCGCGGCACGCCGATGTCCGCCGCGACCGTCGTGTACGAAGGCAAGGCCGACGACATGTACATCGCTGGCATGCACGACGACACCGTCGGCTACGAGCGCGACTTCGTCAGCCGCACCCTGGCGTTCTACAACGACGAACTGTACCTGCGCGGCAAGGATGGGAAGCTGACGAAGGTCGACGCTCCCAACTCGGCCAACAAGGGCGTGCACAAGGAGTGGCTGCTGCTGGAGCTGCGCGAGCCGTACGCGGTCGGTGGCCAGACCTACGCCGCGGGCAGCCTGATCGCGACGAAGTTCGATGACTTCATGGCCGGCCAGCGCGTGTTCACCACGCTGTTTGCCCCGACCGAGCGCACCTCGCTGGCCAGCTACAGCTGGACCAAGGACCACCTCGTGGTCAACGTGCTGGAAGACGTGAAGAACCGCATCAGCGTGCTGACGCCGCCGGCCGCCGACGCCGCGAAGGGCGCCGCGTGGGCCAGCGCGCCGATGGTGGGTGCCCCGACCATCGGCACCGTGGGGGTGAGCGCCGTCGACGCCGACGAGAGCAACGCGGTGTGGATGACCGCCACCGACTACCTGACCCCGACCTCGCTGTCGCTGGCCGAGCTGGGCCAGGCACCGGAAGTGCTGAAGACCAACCCGGTGTTCTTCGATGGCAGCAAGCACGTGGTCGAACAGCATTTCGCCACCAGCAAGGACGGCACCAAGGTGCCGTACTTCATGGTCAAGCCCAAGGGCCTGAAGCTGGACGGCAAGACCCCGACCCTGCTGTACGGCTATGGCGGCTTCGAAATCTCGCTGACCCCCAGCTACAACGCCGGAGCTGGCAAGGGTTGGCTGGAGAAGGGCGGCGTGTACGTCGTCGCCAACATCCGCGGCGGCGGCGAGTACGGCCCGCGCTGGCACCAGGCCGCGCTGAAGGCCAACCGGCACAAGGCCTACGAGGACT
>CBFGOS010000407.1:0-2326 GCA_965650425.1 uncultured Lysobacter sp.
CGAACGACGCCGTCCACGCTGCGCCTGGGGGGCGCGACGGACCTGGTAGTGGAGGTCACCGCGGACGGTGCGACGGCCGTGCAGATGCCCGACATTCGGCTGCCTTCGGTGGACGGTGCCCAGGTGTTTGCCGACCCGGCGAAGACCGACGAGACGTTCAATGGCGGACGCCCCCAGGTGAAGCAGGTGCGACGCTTCTCGTTGGTGCCGACCCGCGAAGGCGTGATCCGCGTGCCGGCTTTGCGCATTGCGTGGTGGGACGTTGGCAACGACCGGGCACAGGTGGCGAGCCTGCCTGCGCTGGAACTGCGCGCGTTGGCGCCGGCCAACGGAAATTCCGTGGGGCAGGCGCTCCCGTCGGCCACGCCCAATAACAGCCGCCCGCGGTCGGTGGGGAGCGATGTGCGGCGCGGCGTGCAAGCGCGCAACCCATGGGTCGTGGCCACAGTGGCGTTCGCACTGCTGTGGCTGGCAACCTTGATGTGGTGGCTGGGCCACCGTCGCGGCCGCGCCGCGCCGGCGACGCCGGTGACGGGTGCGACTCCGACGCCGGCCGGATCCGGTCGCGTGGCCGACCCCGCGACGCTGCGTCGAGCACTGGACACCGGCAGCCTGGCGGACGTGGCCGATGCGCTGGTCGCACTCGCACCGGTGCCGTGTGTCGGCATCGACGCAGTTCGCGATGCGCTGGCCAATGCGCGTCAGCGGGATGCCGTCGATCTGCTGCAACGCGCGCGCTGGGCCGACGGGGATGGCCGCGCCGCCCGGGCCGCACTGCGTCAAGCCTTCGCCGATGGGCCGCAGTGGCGACGCCCCGCGGCAAAAGGCGAGGCGACCCTGCTGCCGCCGCTTTACCCGGAGCGATAAGGCGATCGGGACGGTTTGCTAAGCTCCCCGGATTCCATCCGGGACCCAGACCATGACCGAAGCCCGCGCCAACGCCCAGGGCAAGCCCAAGATGCCCTTGCACTGGAAGATGGCCATCGGGTTCTTCTCCGGCCTGCTGCTGGGCATGTTCGTGCACTACGGTGCGGGCGCGGATGCAGGTTGGGTGCAGTGGCTGACCAGCTACGTGACCCAACCGGCCGGCACGCTGTTCCTGCGCCTGATCTTCATGCTGGTGATCCCGCTGCTGTTCTCGGCGCTGGTGGTCGGCATCGCGGAGATGGGCGACATTCGCGCGCTCGGCCGCGTGGGCTGGCGCACGCTGGCCTACACCGTGGTCGTTTCGGCCATCGCGGTGCTGATCGGTCTGCTGCTGGTCAACTGGCTGCAGCCGGGCGTGGGCGTGGACCGCGCCGCCGCGCAGCAGATGCTGGCGGAAGGTTCCGAGCGCGCGCAGTCGATCATCAGCAGCAGCGCCGAGCAGCCCAAGGGCATGGACATGCTGTTGTCCATCGTTCCGGACAACGTGGTGGCGGCGGCATCGAACAACGCCATCCTGGCGGTGATGTTCTTCGCACTGATGCTGGGCATTGGCCTGGTCGCCACGCGCAGCGAGGCGGCCGACACGCTCAAGCGCGGCATCGAGGGCCTGTTCGAAGTGTCGATGACGCTGATTGGCATGGTGATCAAGCTGGCCCCGTACGCGGTGTTCTGCTTCATGTTCAACCTGGCCGCGCTGTTCGGCTGGGACCTGCTGGCGCGGCTGGGCGCCTACGTCGGCGTGGTGCTGCTGGCGCTGGCGATCCACATGTTCGTGGTCTATTCGCTGGCCCTGAAATTCGTCGGCGGCTACTCGCCCGCCAGGTTCTTCAAGGGCTCGCAGGAAGCGATGGTGATGGCGTTCTCCACCGCCTCGTCCAACGCCACCCTGCCGACCGCGCTGCAGGTGGCGGAGGAGAAGCTGGGCCTGCCGCGCCGCATCTCGCGCTTCGTGCTGACCGTGGGCGCGACCGCCAACCAGAACGGGACCGCGCTGTTCGAGGGCGTGACCGTGCTGTTCCTGGCGCAGTTCTTCGGCGTGGAACTCACCCTGCTGCAGCAGGCGACGGTGATGTTCGTCTGCATCCTCGGCGGCATCGGCACCGCCGGCGTGCCGGCCGGTTCGCTGCCGGTGGTGGCGCTGATCTGCGCGATGGTGGGCGTGCCGCCGGAGGGCATCGGCCTGATCCTCGGCGTCGACCGCTTCCTCGACATGTGCCGCACCACCATCAACGTCACCGGCGACCTGGCCGCGGCGGCCGTGGTGTCGCGCGGCGAGGCCGAGGCGCCCGCAGCGGCGCTGGCCGACTAGCGCCCCGGTTCAAGCCCGGACGGCCCCGAAGCCCGCCTCCCGGCGGGCTTCCTCGTTTCGGCCTCCCGCACCCCGTGTGGGACAATGGCG
>CBFGOS010000408.1:0-2323 GCA_965650425.1 uncultured Lysobacter sp.
CCTCGCTGTCCCAGTACGCGCCCTTGACCAGGCGCACCGGGATGCGGCGGCCGGTGCGGCGGGCGAGGTCGGCGATGAAGTCGATCGCCTCCGGCGCGCGCTTCTGGTACGCCTGGATGGCCAGGCCGTAGCCTTCCCAGCCGTCCAGCGACGCGTCGCTGTAGGCGCCGGCAATCACGTCCAGCGACAGCTCCAGGCGGTCGGCCTCTTCGGCGTCGATGGTGAAGCCGATGCCGTACGACTTGGCCAGCTGCGCCAGTTCCAGCACGCGCGGGGTCAGCTCGGCGAACACGCGCTCGCGCTTGGCGTGCTCGTAGCGCGGGTGCAGCGCCGACAGCTTCACCGAGATCGACGGCACCCCGAACACATCGTGCCCAAGGTAGTTGCCGCCGGGCCCGCTCTTGCCGATGGCGTGGATCGCATCGCGGTAGGCCTGCAGGTAGCGCAGCGCGTCCTGGGTGGTCAGCGCGCCTTCGCCCAGCATGTCGAACGAGTAGCGGTAGGCGGCATTGGCGCCCTTCTGCGAACGCGCCAGCGCCTCGCCGATGGTGCGGCCCATGACGAACTGGTGGCCCATGATCTTCATCGCCTGGCGCACCGCGAGGCGGATCACCGGCTCGCCCACGCGCCCGATCAGGCGCTTGAAGGCGTTGTGCACGTCGCGCTTGGTGTCGTCGGCCAGATCGACCAGGTGGCCGGTCAGCATCAGCCCCCAGGTCGACGCGTTGACCAGCACCGAGTCCGACTGGCCCATGTGCTTCTTCCAGTCGGCCTCGCCCAGTTTGTCGCGGATCAGCTTGTCCGCGGTCTCCTGGTCGGGGATGCGCAGCAGCGCCTCGGCCACGCACATCAGCAGCACGCCTTCCTCGCTGCCCAGGTCGTACTGGCGCATGAAGGCTTCGATGGCGCCCTGGTCCTTGGCGCGCGCGCGGACCCGGCGCACCAGGTCGGCGGCGGTGGCCTGGGCGGCGGCGCGGTCGGCCTCGGGCAGGCGCGCCTGCTCCAGCAGGACGCGCACATGGGCCGCCTCGTCGCGCACCCAGCCCGCGGTCAAGGCCGCGCGCGGGCCGCCGGGCGGCGGGGGAAGTTCGGGGGTGATCAGCCGGCCGGCGGCGCCGACCGGAGCGGCGGACTGGCCGCCTGCGGGAGCGTGGGTGGTCATCGGGTCCGGGGGACTGCCGTGGGAAGCCCACTATTCTAGGGCTTCCGGGCGCTTGCGCCGGCAATTCCGCGGCGTATGGGCCGAGTCGGCCCCGATGGGGTCCGCGTCGCGTCCGGTGGGCCTCGTCCGCCCATTCAGGTACGTCTCCCACCACAACAAAATTTTCCTCGCTTGCCGCAAGTCAATGCGGGCGGCTACCATTTCGCGGTTATCCGTAGCGCCGGTCCCCGGCGTGATGGGCCCTGACGGGCTCGCCAGCCACCCATTTCCGGACGGTCCCCTGCTGCCCTCGGGCATGCCTCGGTCGGCCGGAAGGGGTAGCCCGCGGAGCTGTATCCAACAATACCTTCAGATTTATCGGGGCTCGAACTGATGAAAGCCGGTCGTATCAAGCAGTGGGCAGTCGGCGCAGCCGCCATGGCCCTGCCGGTCCTCGCGAACGCGCAGGCCGCGGATCCCAAGCCGTGGCAGCTGAACATGGGCCGCGGCGTGACCCACCTGTCGCAGAACGCCTACGAGGCGCACATGCTGGCCCTGTGGATCTGCGTGGCGATCGGCGTGCTGGTCTTCGGCGCCATGGCCGTGGCCATGTTCAAGTTCCGCAAGTCCAAGGGTGCGGTGGCGGACCAGAGCCTCACCCACAGCACCAAGCTGGAGATCCTGTGGACCGTGGTCCCGGTCGTCCTGCTGCTGGTCATGGTCTTCCCGGCCACCACCAAGCTGATCCAGATGTACGACACCCGCGAGTCGGCCATGACCGTGAAGGTCACTGGCTTCCAGTGGATGTGGAAGTACGACTACCTGGGCGAGGGCGTGTCCTTCACCAGCCGCCTGGACCGCAAGAGCGACGAGCTGCGCCAGAGCGGCAAGGTCATCGCCGAAGCTGACCACGACCACTACCTGCTCGACGTGGACAATGTGCTGGTCTTGCCGACCGACACCAAGATCCGCTTCGTGCTGACCGCTGACGACGTCATCCACGCCTGGTGGGTGCCGGCGCTGGGCTGGAAGCAGGACGCCATCCCGGGCATCGTCAACGAAGCCTGGGCCGAGATCCGCGAGCCGGGCCTGTACCGTGGCCAGTGCGCCGAACTGTGCGGCAAGGACCACGGCTTCATGCCGATCGTGGTCAAGGCCGTGCCGAAGGCCGAGTACCAGCAG
>CBFGOS010000409.1:0-2310 GCA_965650425.1 uncultured Lysobacter sp.
GAGCTGCTGGGCGAGGCCAACGCCGCCTTCAGCCACATCGGCAAGACCGGGTTGGAGCGCTACTACGACGAGGCCCTGCGCGGCCGCATCGGCTACGAGAAGATCGAAACCAACGTCGACGGCCGGCCGATGGGCCTGGTCGGGCGCGTGCCCGCGGTGCCCGGTGCCGACCTGCGGCTGAGCGTGGACCTGGACCTGCAGCAGGCCATGGTCTACGCCTTCGGCGACATGGACGGCTCCGCGGTGGCGATCGAGCCGTCCACCGGCGAGGTCCTGGGCATGGTCAGCCTGCCAGGCTACGACCCCAACCTCTTCGTCAACGGCATCTCGCACACTGACTACCGCGCGCTGATGGACAACCCGTCGCGGCCGCTGTTCAACCGCAACGTGCTGGGCGGCGGCCCCCCGGGCTCCACGGTCAAGCCGCTGGTGGCGCTGGCGGGCCTGGACAGCGGCCTGCGCACCCCGGAGGACAAGGTGTTCTCCACCGGGGAGTTCTTCATCCCGGGCCAGCGCCGCGGCTACCGCGACGCGCACGGCGGTGCCGGGTGGACCGACCTGCGCAAGTCGATCTCCCAGTCGGTGAACTACTACTACTACAAGCTCGCCTACGAGATGGGCATCCGGACCTTCGACCAGTACATGCGCAAGTACGGGTTCGGGCAGCCCACCGGGATCGACCTGGCGGGCGAGAACGCGGGCGTGGTGCCGTCGCCGGAATGGAAGGCCAAGCGCACGCGGGAAAACTGGTATCCGGGTGAAACGGTGATCGCCGGCATCGGGCAGGGCTACTGGATCGCCACCGCATTGCAGCTGGCCCGTTCCACCGCGGCGATCGCCAACGGCGGTGACCTGCGCCGACCGCACCTGGTGGCGCAGCGCCGCGATGGTTTCGAGGCGCCCTGGACCGCGTTGCCGCAACCGGCCCCCACGCGCATCACCGACAACGCGGCGCACCTGCGCGCGGTGCAGGAAGGCATGATGGCCACCATCCACGGTGGCGGCACGGGCGCGGCGATGGCACGCGGCGCGCCCTACCTGATGGCCGGCAAGACCGGCACCGCGCAGAAGGTCAGCCGCAAGGGCGGGGCGAGCGTGGATCCGCACAACCTGCCGTACCACCTGCGCCACCAGGCCTTGTTCGTGGGCTACGCCCCGGCCGACAACCCGAAGATCGCGGTGGCGGTGGTGGTGGAGCACGGCGGTTACGGCGGCAGTACCGCCGCGCCGATCGCACGCAAGATCTTCGATGCGTGGCTGCTGGGCAAGATGCCGGAGCCGCCGGCGCCCAGCGCCGCGAGCCGACCGGGCGTGGTCGGTCCTGATGCTGCGGGCAGTTCGCCTTCGGGATCCACGGGTGCGCCGGGTGCCGTCAACCCGGGCGCGACTCCCACCGTGACACCGACCGTCGCACCGACCACCCCTGCCGCGGGTAACGCGCCGCCGTCGCAGGCGCGCAACCGTCCTGCGGCGCCGGCCCCCGTGCCTGCACGTCCGGCGACGGCCCCGATATCCACGGACGCCACCCGGGAGCCCCGCCGACGAGCGCCATCCTGCGTTGGCTGTATGGCCTGGCCGTGCATTTCCTGCGCACGCTGGACGCACCGCTGATGGGCGCGTTGCTGGCCATCATGGCCATCGGCCTGGCGGTGCTGTACAGCGCTGGCGGCGGTTCGACGACCTTGGTGCTGGCGCAAGGCGCCCGCTTTGCCGTGGGCATGGGCGCGATGTGGGCCCTGTCACGGGTGCCGCCCACGCAGTTGCGCAATTGGACGCCGCCCGTCTACGCATTGACCCTGATCCCGCTGCTGGTGGTGCTGGTGGTCGGCGAGGGCAAGCACGGCAACCACTGGATCAACCTTGGCGTTTTCTATTTCCAGCCCGCCGAGCTGCTCAAGCTGAGCCTGCCGATGATGGTGGCGTGGTACCTCAACACGCAGCCGCTGCCGCCGCGGCTCAACGTGGTGCTGGTGGCGGGCGTGATCATTGCCGTGCCCACGCTGCTGATCCTCAAGCAGCCCGACTTCGGCACCGCGATGCTGGTGGCCAGCAGCGGCGCCTTCGCGCTGTATCTGGCCGGGCTGCCGTGGTGGTGGTTCGGTTTGGCCTTTGGCGGGGTCGCGGCGATCGCGCCGGTGGCCTGGTTCTGGTTGCTGCGCCCGTACCAGAAGGACCGCATCCTCACCTTTCTCGATCCCGAGTCCGACCCGCTCGGCACCGGCTGGAACATCATCCAGTCCAAGATTGCCATCGGCGGCGGCGGGTTCACCGGCAAGGGCTGGGGCGAAGGCACCCAGTCGCACCTCAACT
>CBFGOS010000410.1:0-2308 GCA_965650425.1 uncultured Lysobacter sp.
GACAAACTCCGCGCGGATCCACGTCAGCGCGGAGTTTGTCTACACGCTCGACACGCCACTGCCCGGTCGCCATGCCGTCGACGAATTCCTGTTCGATTTCAAGCAGGGGTTCTGCGAACACTTCAGTTCGGCGTTCGTGGTCCTGATGCGCGGGGCCGGAATCCCGGCACGCGTCGTCACCGGCTACGCGGGGGGGTACCGCAACCCCTACGGCGGCTACTGGCTTGTGCGCCGCTCCGATGCCCACGCCTGGGCCGAGGTCTGGCTGCCGGACCGCGGCTGGGTCCGCGTGGACCCCACGGCCGCCGTGGCACCCGAGCGCATTTACGACACGCTGGCCGACCGCGCCCCTGGGGCCGGGCTGTTCGGCGACGCAGGCGGAATCACGCCGGTGCTCAATGTCACCGACTGGTTGCGCCGGGGCTGGAACGATTTCGTGCTGGGCTTCAACGCCACCCGCCAGCAGGACCTGCTGAAGCCGCTGGGGATGGACAAGCTGGGCAGCCGAGGGCTGATTGCCCTGTTCGGACTGGCCGGCGGCCTGGCGCTGCTGTGGATGCTATGGCTCAGCACGCGGGAGCCACGCGAACACGATGCGGTGCTGCGTGCCTGGCACCGCCTGGGCCGCCGGTACGACCGGCTTGGCCTCGGACGCGCGCCGTACGAGGCGGCTGGCGACTGGGCGCGGCGGGTGGCGGCCACCCATCCGGGGGGCGCCACAGGGCTGCTGGAACTCAGCGACCGTTTCAACAACTGGCGGTACGCTGGGCCTCGCGCCGGACGATCGGCCGCACGCGATCGACAGGACCTGGTCCGCGCGCTACTGGCGCACCGCCCACGTACGTTAGGAGAACGCACATGAAGCTCCGCATCGCCGCCCTTGCCTTGGGCACCGCCGCCATACTGGCCGCCTGCGCCTCGCAGCCGCAACCGTTGCAGGGGACCTTCGCCGAGATCAGCCCGCAGGACGCGATTACCACTGACCGCACCGGTGCGATGGTGCGTTGGGGCGGGCGTGTGGTCGAGGTCGAGCCGCAGAGCAACCGCACCTGCTTCCAGATGATTTCCACGCGCCTGGGTGGCACCGGCCGCCCCATGGCCTCCACCGACGACACGGGCGGACGCTTCATCGCGTGCCGCGCCGGCTTTTACGATCCGGCACTGTTCCAACCTAACCGCGAAGTGACGTTCACCGGCCGCGTCAGCGGCTACGAGTCGCACAAGATCGGCGAGTACGACTACCGCTTCCCGGTGGTCGAGGCGGACGTCGTCTACCTGTGGCCAGTGCGCGAGCGCGTCGACGTGGTGCAATACCCCACGCCGTGGCCATGGTGGGGCTGGTGGTAACGACCCTCCGGCACGTTCGCGCTCAGTGCGGCGTGCCGAATCGGCCCAGCGGCGCTCCCGCCAACAGGTGCAGGTGGACCTGGAACACGGTCTGGCCGCCGTCGCCATTGCAGTTCATCACCACGCGGTAGCCGTCCTCGGCAAAGCCTTCGCGCTTGGCGTAGTCGGCCGCGGCGATGACCAGCCGTCCCACCACTTCCGCCTGCGAAGGCTGCAGGTCGTTCAGCGTGGGCACCGTCACCTTGGGCACGAACAGCACGTGCACCGGCGCCTGCGGCGCGATGTCGCGGAACGCAACCAGGTGCTCATCCTCGTACACCACGGTGGCGGGGATCTCGCGGCGGATGATCTTGTGGAAGATGGTGTCGTCGCTCATCGTTTCGTCCTAAATGGGGCCCAGCGCGTTGCTCAGTCAGGCATTTCGCTGCGGCTGCCGAACGCGTGCGACAGCGTGCCGCGATCCACGTACTCCAGCTCGCCGCCCAGTGGCACACCGTGCGCCAGGCGGCTGGGCCGGACCTGGTGCTGGCGCGCCAGTTGCGCCAGGTAATGCGCCGTCGCCTCGCCCTCGACCGTGGGGTTGGTGGCGATGATCATTTCGTGCACCTCACCTTCGGCCAGTCGCGCGGCCAGGGAATCCAACCCCAACTCGCGCGGGCCAATGCCATCCAGCGGAGACAGCCGCCCCTGCAGCACGAAGTACAGGCCGCGATAACCCGTCGCCTGCTCGATGGCGAGGCGATCCGCCGGCGATTCGACCACGCACAACTGGTGCGCGTCGCGCGATGCACTGGCGCACGTCGCGCACACCTCGGTCTCACTGAAGTCACGGCAACGCTGGCAGTGGCCGATGCGCTCGATCGCTTTGGCCAAGGTGTCGGCCAAGCGCTGTCCGCCCTCGCGCTCGCGTTCGAGCACGTGGTATGCCATGCGCTGCGCCGATTTCTGCCCGACACCGGGC
>CBFGOS010000411.1:0-2307 GCA_965650425.1 uncultured Lysobacter sp.
TCGTCAACCTGCAGGACGGCGCCCCGGTGGGCGTGGGCGACGTGGTCGCCAAGATTCCGCAGGAAGCGTCCAAGACCCGCGACATCACCGGTGGTCTGCCACGCGTTGCCGACCTGTTCGAAGCGCGCAAGCCGAAGGATCCGGCGGTGCTCGCCGAGCGTTCGGGTATCGTCAGCTTCGGCAAGGACACGAAGGGCAAGCAGCGCCTGATCATCCGCGATACCGACGGCAACGAGCACGAAGAGCTGATCCCGAAGTACCGCCAGATCATCGTGTTCGAAGGCGAACACGTGGAGAAGGGCGAGACCGTGGTGGACGGCGAGCCGAGCCCGCAGGACATCCTGCGCCTGCTGGGTGTCGAGCCGCTGGCCGTGTACCTGACCAAGGAAATCCAGGACGTCTACCGCCTGCAGGGCGTGAAGATCAACGACAAGCACATCGAAGTGATCGTTCGCCAGATGCTGCGCAAGGTCGAAATCACCGAGACCGGCGACAGCAAGTTCCTGCAGGGTGAGCAGGTCGAGCGTCAGCGCCTGGTCGAGGAGAACGCCCGCGTGCTGGGCCGCAACGAGATGCCGGCCAAGTACGATCCGGTGCTGCTGGGCATCACCAAGGCCTCGCTGGCGACCGAGTCGTTCATCTCGGCGGCTTCGTTCCAGGAGACGACCCGCGTGTTGACCGAGGCGGCCGTCCGCGGCACGCGTGACAGCCTGCGCGGCCTCAAGGAAAACGTGATCGTGGGCCGCCTGATTCCGGCCGGTACCGGCCTGGCGTACCACAGCCAGCGCCGCAAGAACGCCTCGGGCCTGACCGACTCCGAGCTGGAGGTGCTGGCGGGTCCGGCCGTGACCGTGGTGGCCGAAGCCGCCGATGTCGCGGGCGAGGACTCCACGGCCGAGTAAAAATCGGGTACAATCCCGTCGTTAACCCGGGCGGTGCCGTAACGCACCGCCCCAGATCACCAAATGAGGTCGCAGGAAGCGCCTCGTGTTGGGCCCAGGATGGGCGGGATCGCAGATGTTTCGGCCGTCAGCCTTTGGGCTGGCGTCCGGATACCGGTTTAGTCCGCGTTGACGGTAACGTCTGACGCGGGCTATACTTTTTCGTCTCGGTTGGCCGGAAGTTTCCGGCTGGCCGTTCGTTTTTCCCGCGGAGGCCTTTCCGGCCCCTCACCACAAGAGCTCCAGATGGCGACTATCAATCAGCTGGTGCGCAAGCCGCGCAACCCTGAAACCTACAAGAGCGCTTCCCCGGCGCTGGCGAACTGCCCGCAGCGTCGTGGCGTTTGCACCCGCGTGTACACCACCACCCCGAAGAAGCCGAACTCGGCGATGCGTAAGGTGGCCAAGGTGCGCCTGACCAACGGTTACGAAGTCATTTCGTACATCGGCGGCGAAGGCCACAACCTGCAGGAGCACTCGGTGGTGCTGATCCGCGGCGGTCGTGTGAAGGACCTGCCGGGCGTGCGTTACCACACCGTGCGTGGCTCGCTCGACGCCGCCGGTGTCGCCAAGCGTCGCCAGCGTCGCTCGAAGTACGGCGCCAAGCGTCCGAAGTCCTAAGCGACGGCTCTCACAGCGTGGCCCGCTCAGGCGGGCTGCCCGATCAAGATTTGACGAAAGGTACGCAACATGTCGCGTAAAGGCTCCACCCCCCAGCGTTCGGTCCTGCCCGATCCCAAGCACGGCAGCGAGACGATCGCGCGCTTCATCAACATGGTCATGCAGAGCGGCAAGAAGTCGATCGCTGAAAAGATCGTCTACGGCGCCATGGACGTGATCGGCGAGAAGAACCCGAATGCGCTCGAGCTGGTCGAGAAGGCGCTCGGCAACGTGTCGCCGTCGGTCGAGGTCAAGTCCCGCCGCGTCGGCGGCGCGACCTACCAGGTGCCGGTCGAAGTGCGTTCGTCGCGCCGCATGGCGCTGGCAATGCGCTGGCTGATCGAGTCGGCCCGCAAGCGTGGCGAGAACAGCATGCCGCGCAAGCTGGCTGCCGAGCTGATCGACGCCTCGGAAAACCGCGGTGGCGCGATCAAGAAGCGCGAAGAAACCCACCGCATGGCGGACGCGAACAAGGCGTTCGCGCACTACCGCTGGTGATGGACCGCCCCGCAGGCTGAGCCGCGCGGGGCGCCCACGGCGCAGACAAGCGCTGACGCGGCGGCACTACGCCGTCACGCGAACCGGAGGCCGCCCCCGAGGCGGCGTCCGGCCATCTGGAATTCACAAAACTTACGAGAGGGTCCCGTGGCTCGCACCACTCCCATCGAGCGTTACCGCAACTTCGGCATCATGGCCCACATCGATG
>CBFGOS010000412.1:0-2292 GCA_965650425.1 uncultured Lysobacter sp.
GTGGTGGACGACAACCGCGACTCCGCCGATACCCTTGCGATGATGCTGCGCGTGCTGGGCCAGGAGGCCATTGCCCTGTACGACCCGCAGGCGGTGGAAGCGGCGGTGGACGACTACGCCCCTGCCCTCGCCTTCCTCGACATCGGCATGCCCGGCCGCAGCGGCTACGACGTGGCCCGCGCCCTGCGCGATCGCCATGGGGATGCGCTGCGATTGGTGGCCATCACCGGCTGGGGCCAGCCGGAGGACCGCGCCCGCACCCGCGAGGCCGGGTTTGAAGCACATGTGGTGAAACCACCGGACGTTGACGCCATCCGCCGCATCCTTGCCGGACAGCCCCTGCCTGAATGAGCCTCCGCCTGAATGAGCCCTTGTTACCGATGAGTCCCGAACGATCCGCCTGGATGGACCGGCTGGCCCACGACCTGCGCGGCCCTCTGTCACCGCTCAGCACGGCGGCCAAGCTCCTGCGCGATCCAGCCCTGGGTGAAGCCGACCGCCAGGAACTGCTGGACGTGGTGGACCGCCAGTGCGCGCGACTGGGCCGCATGATCGATGAGGTCAGCGACTGGATGCGCGCGGAGAAGGGACGGCTCATCGTCCGCCAGGAGCCGCACGAGCTGCAGGTGCTGCTGGCCAACGTCACCATGGGGCTTCGCGCCCCATTGCCCACGGTCCTGATCGCAGCCGAGGCCGAATCGGCCCAGGTACGCGGCGACTCACTGCGCCTGGGCCAATTGCTGCGCATCCTGTTGACCCAGCAACTGGAGGCCACACCCCACCCGCCCGAATTGCACGTCACCGTACCCGCGCCCGACCGGGTACGCCTGTCGCGGAGCATTCCGTTCAGGAATGCCGGCCAGCTGGATTGCGGCCAGTTGCTGCTGCACCCGTGGCCCGAACCGGGCGATGGGGGGCTGGGCCTGGCGTGGCCCATCGCCCGCGCCATCGCCGAGGCCCACGGCGGCACCCTGACCTGCCGTACGGAAGGCGAGGACGCCATCGAATTCACGGTCGAACTCCCGACGGTCCCGGCCGGGGTATAATCGCCGGGCTCCATGCACGCGGTGGGAGAAGCGGCAACCCGGTTCCACCGGGCAGGCCGCTGCCGAAGGCGTAACGCCCGTAATCGCTCAGGCCCCCGTACCACTCCGTGCGAGCAACTCTGGAGAGACCGGTTGGATCCGGCGCCGAAGGTGCAAGCAGCCTCTTACCCTCCCCCGGGGTGCTGCAAACTCTCAGGCAAAAGGACAGAGGGGCGCCTCGCGTGCGGCACCGCACGTATGCCTTCGGACGCCCTTCCATGAGCCAGACCCTTTCCCTGCGCGCGCTTGAGCACCACGATGCGTTCATCGAGCGCCACATCGGCCCCAACGATGCCGAAATCGCCACCATGCTGTCGGTGGTCGGCCACGATTCGCTGGAAGCGCTGACCGACGCCATCGTGCCCGCGTCCATCAAGTCCGCCACGCCGCTGGCCCTGCCGCAGGCCGTCACCGAAGTCGAAGCGCTTGCCAAGATCCGCGCCGTCGCCGACAAGAACCAGGTGTTCCGCAGCTTCATCGGCCAGGGCTACTACGGCACCCACACCCCCAACGTCATCCTGCGCAACATCCTGGAGAACCCCGCGTGGTACACGGCCTACACGCCGTACCAGGCCGAGATCTCGCAGGGCCGCATGGAGGCACTGATCAACTTCCAGACCATGTGCGCCGACCTGACGGGCATGGAGATCGCCAACGCCTCGCTGCTGGACGAAGCCACCGCCGCCGCCGAGGCGATGACGCTGGCCAAGCGCTCCTGCAAGAGCAAGTCCAACGTCTTCTTCGTCTCCAACGGCGTGCACCCGCAGACGCTGGAAGTGCTGAAGACCCGCGCCGAGCCGCTGGAGATCGAGCTGGTCGTCGGTGACGACGCCGACGCCATCACCACCGACGCGTTCGGCGTGCTGCTGCAGTACCCCAACACCTTCGGCCAGATCAACGACTACAAGGCGCTGGCCGATGCCGTGCACGCGCGCGGCGGCCTGGTCGCCGTGGCCACCGACATCCTCGCGCTGACCCTGATCGCCGCGCCGGGCGAATGGGGCGCCGACATCGTGGTCGGCAACACCCAGCGTTTCGGCGTGCCGTTCGGCTTCGGTGGTCCGCACGCCGCGTTCATGGCCTGCCGCGACGCCTACAAGCGCTCCATGCCGGGCCGCCTGATCGGCGTGTCGGTGGACACCGAAGGCAAGCCGGCCTACCGCCTGACCCTGCAGACCCGCGAGCAGCACATCCGCCGCGAGAAGGC
>CBFGOS010000413.1:0-2289 GCA_965650425.1 uncultured Lysobacter sp.
CCGTCCTGATCATCGGCGCCGGCCCGATCGTGATCGGCCAGGCCTGCGAGTTCGATTACTCTGGCGCGCAGGCGTGCAAGGCCCTGCGCGACGAGGGCTACCGCGTGGTGCTGGTCAACAGCAACCCCGCCACGATCATGACCGACCCGAACATGGCCGACGCCGTGTACATCGAGCCGATCAACTGGCAGACGGTCGAGAAGATCATCGCCAAGGAAAAGCCTGACGCGCTGCTGCCGACCATGGGTGGCCAGACCGCGCTCAATTGCGCGCTGGACCTGGCGGACAACGGCGTGCTGGAGAAGTACAACGTCGAGCTGATCGGCGCCTCGCGCGATGCGATCCGCATGGCCGAAGACCGCGAGCTGTTCCGCGTGGCCATGCAGGAGATCGGCCTGGAATGCCCGAAGGCCGAGGTCGCCAAGACCTTCGAACAGGCGGTGGAGATCCAGGCCAAGGTCGGTTACCCGACCATCATCCGTCCGTCGTTCACCCTGGGCGGTACCGGCGGCGGCATCGCCTACAACAAGGAGGAATTCGAGGAGATCGCCAAGCGCGGCCTCGAACTCTCGCCGGTCAGCGAGATCCTCGTCGAGGAGTCGGTGCTGGGCTGGAAGGAATTCGAGATGGAAGTGGTCCGCGACAAGGCGGACAACTGCATCATCGTCTGCTCGATCGAAAACTTCGACGCGATGGGCGTGCACACCGGTGACTCGATCACGGTGGCCCCTGCGCAGACCCTGACCGACAAGGAATACCAGCGCCTGCGCGATGCCTCCATCGCGGTGCTGCGCAAGATCGGCGTGGATACCGGCGGCTCCAACGTGCAGTTCGGCATCAACGCGCAGAACGGTCGCGTGGTGGTGATCGAGATGAACCCGCGCGTGTCGCGTTCCTCTGCGCTGGCCTCCAAGGCTACCGGCTTCCCGATCGCCAAGATCGCGGCCAAGCTGGCCGTGGGCTACACACTGGACGAGCTGCGCAACGAGATCACCGGCGGCAAGACCCCGGCCTCGTTCGAGCCGTCGATCGACTACGTGGTCACCAAGATCCCGCGCTTCGCGTTCGAGAAGTTCCCGCAGGCCGACGCCCGCCTCACGACGCAGATGAAGTCGGTGGGCGAGGTTATGGCGATGGGCCGCACCTTCCAGGAATCTCTGCAGAAGGCGCTGCGCGGACTGGAGACCGGCAAGGTGGGCCTCGACCCGACTGGCTTGGACCTGGGCAACGAGACCGACGTCGCCACCATGAAGCGCGAGCTGAAGGAGCCGGGCCCGGAGCGCATGTTCCACATCGGCGATGCCTTCCGCGCAGGCATGAGCGTGGAGGACATCCATGCACTGTCGTTCGTCGATCCGTGGTTCCTCGATCAGATCGAGGACATCATCGCGACCGAGAAGGACGTGGCCATCGCCGGTCTTGGCGGCATCGACGCCAAGCGCATGCGCGAACTCAAGCGCATGGGCTTCTCCGATGCGCGCCTGGCGCAGCTGACCGGCACCGACGAAACGGCCGTGCGTACGCTGCGTCGCGCCTTCGGCGTGCGCCCGGTGTACAAGCGCGTGGACTCGTGCGCGGCGGAATTCGCCACGACCACGGCTTACATGTACTCGACCTACGAGGACGAGTGCGAGGCGCAGCCGACCGACCGTAACAAGATCATCGTGCTCGGCGGCGGTCCCAACCGCATCGGCCAGGGCATTGAGTTTGACTACTGCTGCGTGCATGCCGCGCTCGCCCTGCGCGAGGACGGCTATGAAACCATCATGGTCAACTGCAACCCGGAAACCGTGTCGACCGACTACGACACCTCCGACCGCCTGTACTTCGAGCCGCTGACGCTGGAAGACGTGCTTGAGATCTGCGACCTGGAGAAGCCCAAGGGCGTGATCGTGCAGTACGGCGGCCAGACCCCGCTCAAGCTGGCGCGCGCGCTGGAAGCCAACGGCGTGCCGGTGATCGGCACCACGCCGGACAGCATCGACCTGGCCGAGGACCGCGAGCGCTTCCAGAAGCTGGTGCAGGACTTGGGCCTCGCCCAGCCGCTGAACCGCACCGCGCGCAACCCGGAAGAGGCGCTGCTGCTGGCCTCGCAGATCGGCTACCCGCTGGTGGTGCGCCCCAGCTACGTGCTCGGTGGCCGCGCGATGGAAATCGTTTACTCCGACGCCGACCTGACCCGATACATCCGTGATGCGGTAAAGGTGTCCAACGACTCGCCGGTACTGCTGGACCGCTTCCTCGATAACGCTGTCGAAGTGGACGTGGATGTCATCGCGGACAAGGACG
>CBFGOS010000414.1:0-2288 GCA_965650425.1 uncultured Lysobacter sp.
ACGTCCTGCAGCTTGCCGATGTCCTCGGCCGAGACCGCGTCAACGATGGAGGTGGACTCGCGTTTCACCGAGATCGCACTCTCGATGCCCACGCGGATGCCGGTGACGGTGACCTTGTCCAGCGTGCGCGTATCGTCGGACGCTGCGTCCGGCGTCGCGTCGCTCTGCTTTTCCTGGGCGCCGTCGGTGACGGTCTGCGCCTGCACGCCCGCAGCTACCAGCATCGTTGCCGACGCCAATGCCACGCTGAGCAGGTTGCGCTTCAGCTTCAACATCTCCCCCTCCACTTTCGCTCGATCTATGTTCTGTTTCGGGCCGCCCTCGTCGCATGCGCGTGGTGGGTCCCGGTTTGGCTGGATGGATCCCCCAATTCCAGCGTGGATCGATGGTAGTCCCGCGCACCGGCGCACAAATCGGCCTGCATACGTATTCATGGCGAATGGATGCACTCGCCGTCACGCTTGGCGGGGACAGGTGGAATAGTGACCCGGTCGCCGGTCACGGGCCCAGCCGGGCAGAGGGTTTCTGAATGCGTGCAGCGTTCCTCGGGTGGTGCCTGGCGGGTATTGCCGGTTTCGCATCCGCACAGCCGCCTGTAGCGGCGGCGTCCAGCGCCGTGGGTCCATTGCACGTGCCCTCACCGGACTGGCGCGACCAGGTCATCTACTTCGCCATGATCGACCGCTTCGACGATGGTGAGCCGGGCAACAACGACCAGGGCGAGGGTGAGTTCGATCCCCGCGATGGCAGCCGTTACAGCGGCGGCGACCTCCGCGGGCTGGTGCGGCGGCTGGATTACATCCGTGGCCTGGGGGCGACCGCGGTGTGGGTAACCCCGCCGGTCGCGCACCAGTGGTGGAACCGGCACGCCGGGTATGGCGGCTATCACGGTTACTGGGGCGAGCACTTCAAGCGCGTCGACGCGCACTTCGGCACGCTGGAGGATTACCGCGACCTGTCGCGCGGACTGCATGGGCGCGGCATGTACCTGGTGCAGGACATCGTGGTGAACCATGTGGCCGACTACGGCGGCTACCAGGGCGGCTGGTCAACGGCCGATCCCGCCGCGCATTTCGTCCTGCATCCCACCGCCAGTGGCCGCACGGCGCCCACGCAGCCGCCGTTCGACCTGAACGACCCGCGACGCGGAGCGCATCGTGCTGCAGCGATCTACCACTGGACCCCGGACATCCGCGACTACACCGACCCGGTGCAGGAACGTGATTGGCAGATGGCCGGGCTGGACGACCTCAACACGGAGAATCCGCGCGTGCGCGACGCGCTGCGCGACTCCTATGCCTATTGGATCCGGGAGGCGGGCGTGGATGCGTTCCGGGTGGACACGGCGTTCTATGTGCCACCTGCATTCTTCGCCGACTTCCTGCACGGTCACGGCGCGCGCCAGCCCGGCATCCTGCAGGCCGCGCGCGCCACCGGGCGCGACGCCTTCCACGTGTTCGGCGAGGGTTTTGCCATCGATCGGCCGTTCGAGGACGCGCAGGCGCGCAAGATCGACGGCTACATGCGTGACGGCGCCGGCGCGCCGCTGCTGCCCGGCATGATCAACTTCCCGCTGTACGGCACCACGCTGGACGTGTTCGCCCGCGGCCACGCACCGGCGGAGTTGGCGCACCGCATCGCCAGCGTGATGCGGGTGCACGCGCAGCCGCATCTGATGCCCAGTTTCGTCGACAACCACGACGTGGACCGCTTCCTGTCCGGCGGCACCGTGCAGGGCCTGAAGCAGGCCCTGCTGATGTTGATGACGCTGCCGGGCATTCCGACGATCTATTACGGGACGGAGCAGGGCTTCACCCAGCCGCGCGCGGCGATGTTCGCCCGCGGCTACGGTGCGCAGGGGCGCGACCATTTCGACACGCAGGCGCCGCTGTACCGTTACCTGCAACAGGCCATTGCGTTGCGGCGCGACCACCGCGTGTTCTCGCGCGGCCAACCGGAGGTGCTGCAGGCCAATGCGGCCGCTCCAGGTGCGCTGGCCTACCGCATGCGCGGCGAAGGCGCCAGCGCGTTGGTGGTGTTCAACACCTCCGACCGCGCCACGTTGCTCGACAATCTTGAAACGGGACTGCCTGCCGGAACGGTGCTGCGCGGTGCATTCGCGATTGACGCGAGGCCCGAAAACCTGATGGTGGGCGAAGCGGGCAGGGTGACGCTGCGGCTGCCTGCGCGCGCCGGGTATGTGTGGCTGGAGGACGTGCCAGGCAGGACGCAGGATGCTTCGCTGTCTTCTGGCGCCGCGGTCGCGGCCGGTATGCCGCCCAACGCCC
>CBFGOS010000415.1:0-2267 GCA_965650425.1 uncultured Lysobacter sp.
GCCACGGCGCCCTCGGCGCCGTCGATGCGGCGACCGCCACGGCGACGGCGCCGCTTGCGCGCCGGACGCTCGCCTTCGGCACCGGGCGCGGCCTGCACCGCCGGATTGGGTTCGGGACGCGGCGCGGGCGCAGCTTGAGCTTCGCCGGCTTCCGGGCGCGGACCACGGCTGCGGCCTTCGCCCTGGGCACCGGCGCTACGGCGGCCCTCGCTCCGGCCACCCTCGCGGCGCCCGCCTTCACGACCACCGCTGCGGCTGCCACCGCTGCGGCTGCGGCCACCGCCGCGACGTTCCTCATCGGCGGCCCGCTGCTCGCGCGCCTCTTTGAAGATGCCGGCGATGCTCTCGGCCTCGTCGCCTTCGTCCGCTTCCACGCCGCCTTCCGGCAGCGCGCGCGGCGTCCGCGGCAGCGCGGTCAGCAACTCGGCGGTCACCGGCTCGGAGGGGATCTTCTGCTCGATATAAGCCTCGATGTCCGGCAGGCCCTGCGCATAACGCTCGCAGGCGAAGCTGATCGCGTCACCTTCCGCTCCGAGACGGGCCGTGCGGCCGATGCGGTGCACGTAATCCTCGGCATCGAACGGCAGGTCGAAGTTGTAGACGTGCGACACGCCGTCAATGTGCAGGCCACGCGCGGCCACGTCGGTGGCCACCAGCAGCTCCAGCTGCCCGGCCTGGAACTTCTTCAGCAGCGACTCGCGCTTCTTCTGCGGCACGTCGCCCGACAGCACGCCGACGCGGTAGCCGGCGCGCTCCAGCGCCCGCGCCACGCGCTCGACGAAGGCCTTGGTGTTGACGAACACCATCGTGCGCGCGCCTTCGCTGCGCGACAGCAGGCCCAGCAGCAGCGGGATCTTCTCTTCGTCGGCCGGGTAGTACAGCTTCTGCCGCACGCGGGCCGCGGTGATCGATTCGGTCTCCACGACGAGCTTCTCCGGCTCGTTCATGTGCTCGTAGGCCAGCTCCAGCACGCGGTGGCTGAGGGTGGCGCTGAACAGCAGGGTCTGCCGCGTGGTGCGCTCGGGCATGCGGCGCAGCAGGAAGCGGATGTCCTTGATGAAGCCCAGGTCGAACATGCGGTCGGCTTCGTCCAGCACGCACATCTCGCAGGCGTGCAGGCTGACCACCTTGTGCTGCTTGACGTAGTCGATCAGGCGGCCGGGGGTGGCGATGATGACGTCGGCGCCCTTCTGCAGGATCTCGCGCTGCTTGTCGTAGTCCACGCCGCCGTACACCAGCGCGAACTTCAGGCCCAGCTCGCTGCCGAACTTGACCGCATCCTTGTGGATCTGGATGGCCAGCTCACGGGTGGGCGCCAGGATCAGCGCGCGCGGGTCCTCGGGCTTGCGGTCGGCCAGCGCCGGCCGGGTCAGCAGGCGGTTCATCACCGCGACCAGGAAGGCCAGGGTCTTGCCGGTGCCCGTCTGGGCCTGGCCGGCCACGTCGCCGCCCTTGAGGGCGATCGGCAGGGTCAACGCCTGGATCGGCGTCATGCGGGAGAACCCGGCGCCTTCCAGCCCGGCCAGCAGGCTCGGGTGCAGGTCGAACGACGAGAAGGAAATGTCGGTTAAAGGCTTGTCGCTCATCGGCTTGGCTGTCCGCGCGCGGTCCGCAGTGTTGCGGCGATGCGCTTGCGTGGGTGGCGGTCCGCATCGCAGACTGCCGGGGCCGGCCTCCACGGACGCCGGCTTGGATTGGGTGCTCCGGCCGGCCTTGAAGCCGACGGGTAACGCCCCAGTTTACCGTAAGCCCCGCCCCGCAGCGGGCCCGGCGTCCGGCGCCCCCGGCTTCGCGCCCCCACCACGGGCCGCGTGCCACCCTGTGCCGGCCCGAATCGTCAAAGCCCCAACCCGCAGGAGAGTCCTTGTGAGCGATAAAGTGATGCATGTCGGCGATGCCGATTTCGACGCCGCCGTGCTGCAGTCGTCCGAACCGGTGCTGGTCGATTTCTGGGCGCCGTGGTGCGGCCCCTGCAAGATGATCGCCCCGGCCCTGGACACGCTCGCCGAGGAATACGCCGGCAAGGCCAAGATCGTGAAGGTCAACGTCGACGAGAACCAGGCCACCGCGATGAAGTACCACGTGCGCTCCATCCCGATGCTGCTGGTGTTCAAGAACGGCCAGGTGCAGGCCACCCAGATCGGCGCGGTGGGCAAGCCGCAGATCGCGCAGCTGATCGACAAGGCGCTCTGAGCGAACCCGGGCGCCGGCGGGCAACGTCGGCGCTCGCGGCAAACTCGAGGTATTCACCGGTGTGCCGCCACGGG
>CBFGOS010000416.1:0-2267 GCA_965650425.1 uncultured Lysobacter sp.
GCGCGCTTGTGGCGCTGCATTGGCTCACGTTCTACGGCTCCATCAAGCTGTCCAACGCTTCGGTCGGCGCCACCTGCATGGCGCTGGCCACGGTGTTCACCGCGCTGGTCGAGCCCTGGCTGGCCGGCACCCGCTTTTACAAGCGCGAGCTCATCCTCGGCGTCGCGGTGCTGCCCGGCGTGGCACTGGTGGTCGGCGGCGTACCGGCGGACATGCGCCTGGGCATCGCGGTGGGTGCGCTGTCTGCCCTGTTCGTGGCGCTGTTCGGTTCGCTCAACAAGCGCATGGTCGAACACGGCGACGCGCTTACCGTCACCGCACTGGAACTGGGTGCGGGTGCGTTGACCCTGACCCTGCTCGCGCCGCTGATGCCAGCCATTTTTCCCGCGTTTGCAGGCGACCTGTTCGTCATGCCCTCCACCAGCGACGCCCTCTACCTTCTGGCCCTGGCGATGGCCTGCACGCTGCTGCCCTTCACCCTGTCGCTGGTGGCGCTGCGCCACATGAACGCCTTCGCTGCTCAGATGGCGGTGAACATGGAACCGGTCTACGCCATCCTGCTGGCCATCGTGCTGCTGGGCGAGCAGCACGAGCTGACCACGCAGTTCTACCTGGGAGTGGTCATCATCCTGGCGGCGGTGTTTGCGCAGCCCCTGCTGAATCGCCTGGCCAACCGCCACCCGGTGGAGCATCCGGAGGTGCTGGGCACCTCCGAAGCCAAGCACATCGCTGAATGAGCCGTTTCGTGGCAGGCTAGTCGCCGACACCCGCCACGCCGGCAGCCATGTACCTCGAGTATTACGGCCTCAGGGAACCGCCGTTCTCGATCACGCCTGACCCGCGCTTCGTTTACCTCAGCGAGCGCCACCGGGATGCGTTGGCGCACCTGCTGTACGGCGTCGGCCAGGGTGGCGGCGGTGGCTTCGTGCAACTGACCGGCGAGGTTGGCACCGGCAAGACCACGGTCTCGCGCCTGCTGCTGGAACGGCTGCCTGAGAACGCGCGCGTGGCGCTGGTGCTCAACCCGCGCCTGAGCCCGGTGGAACTGCTGGAAACCATCTGCGAGGAGCTGCACCTCGATCTGGAAGGCCGGCGCGGCAGCGTCAAGCAGCTCGTCGACGTGCTCAACCGCTATCTGCTGGACGCCTACGCGCAGGGCCTGCGTGTGGTGCTGATCATCGACGAGGCGCAGAACCTCTCGGTGGACGCGTTGGAGCAAGTGCGGCTGCTCACCAACCTCGAGACCGACACGCAGAAACTGCTGCAGATCATCCTGCTGGGCCAGCCCGAACTGCGTACCATGCTGGCGCGCGAGGACCTGCGCCAACTGGCGCAACGCATCACCGCACGCTTCCACCTGACGCCGCTGAGCACCGCCGAGACGGATGCCTACCTGCGCCATCGGTACAAGGTGGCCGGCGGGCAGCGCTTCCCATTTACCGACGCAGCCACGCGCCGCATCCACACCTGGTCACGCGGCGTGCCCCGGTTGACCAACGTCATCGCCGAGCGCGCCTTGTTGGCCGGCTACGCACATGACGAAAGCATGATCGGGCCGAAGTGGGTGGACCAGGCGGCCCGCGAAACGGTGCCACCTGCACCCCGCCAGGCGCGGCGCTGGCCGATGGCGGTGGCGGCCGGCGTGGCAGTCGTGGCCTTGGCCGCCACGGCATGGCTGTGGCCGCGCGCGCAGGATGCGGTGGCCAGGGCTGCATCAGCCGCCCCACCGACCCAACCGAGCAATGACCCCGCGGGCACGTCCCGCGGTCGGGGCGAGGCATCGACCGCTTCTGCCCCGACCGTCACCGCGCGCGCGGGGGCCAGCGCAACCGAGGCCGTCACCCCGGGCGCGGCGCAGCGGTCCAGCGCCCAGGTTGCGCGCATCGATGCAACAGCGCTGCGATCCATGATTGCCGAGGCGGCAGCCTCACCCACGCTGGCTTGGCAACACTTGTTGCAGGCTTGGTCACAGCCAGCCACTGCGGCCGCCACCGCGACCGCATCCAGTTGCCCCACGCAATTGCCGGGGGGCCTGCGATGCCTGCGGGGCCAATCGCATCTGGACGCACTGGTCGCATTGGGCAAACCGGTGCTGCTCAGGTTGCATGGCGGTGGGCACGACGCGTGGGCGCTGCTGCTCGGCGCCGACGCGGTGAAGCTGAGACTGCAACTGGGGCCGCAGACCGTGGACGTCGACCGCATCGCGCTCGCGCGCACCTGGCGCGGGGAATACGCCGCGCTGTGGCGTGCGCCCGACGGGGTGCAGC
>CBFGOS010000417.1:0-2266 GCA_965650425.1 uncultured Lysobacter sp.
GTGGTCGCCGATGGCGCGGAGGTGCTGGACTACCTGTTCGCGCGCGGCGCGCACGCCGACCGTAACCCCGCCGACCTGCCGTCAATCGTGCTGCTGGACCTCAAACTGCCCAAGGTCAACGGCCGCGAAGTGCTGCAGGCCATCCGCAACAACGAAGCCACGAAGACCCTGCCGGTGGTAGTGCTGACCACCAGCGCGGAACCATTCGATGTGGAAACCAGCTATGCGCTGGGGGTGAACAGCTACATCCAGAAGCCGGTCGACTTCGAGCAGTTCGTCTGGGCGGTGAAGCAGGTGGGCCTGTACTGGCTGGTGCTCAACCACCCGCGGACCGGCAGCTGATCGTACTTACTGCCCGCCGAACAACTGCTCGGCGCGCTGGAACAGGATCCAGCTGGTGGCAATGACCTTGTCGCCGCCCAACGGCCGGTTGCCGCGGTGGGTGTGGGTGAACCCGGCGGGCGCGATCAGCAACGAGCCGGTGCGCGGCGCGATCTTGCGCTGCTGGTAGAGGAACTCGGTCTCGCCTTCCTCGAACTCGTCGTTGAGATACAGCGTCCACAGCAGGTGGCGGTGCAGGGTGTCGGCGCGCGGGTCGCGCGGGTACAACTCGCAATGCCAGTACGGATAGCCGCCGCGGCCGCCGGTGTAGCGCTGCAGGTTGATCGAGCCGGGGCGCAGCACGGTCTGCACGATCGGGGTGAGGGTGGCATCGTCCATCGCCACCAGCCGTTCGGCGGTCAGTCGGTGGCGCTTGCCGCCTTCGCCGGGAACTTCCAGCATCAGCGGCGCGATCAGCGTGTACGGGTAGCGGCGCAGGTAGGCCAGCAGGGCCTTGAACACGGCCTGGTTGAGCAGGCCCTCGACGTCGCGCCACGCCGGCTTGCCGGCCAGGGTGAGGTCGAGGCTGTCCTTGAGTTCGGGCAGCACGCCGCCGCCGACCCGCCCGGGTGCGGTCTCGCCACTGGCGTTGAAGCGCGCCACCAGCGTCGCGCACTGCTCGCGACTGAGTGCGTCGGGATAGACCTCGATGAAGTCGGCGGCGGTCGGCTGGGTCATCTCAGCCGGCCGCGTCGTGCTCGGCGTGGTAGCGCACCGCCGCCTCGACCTCCGCCTTGGAGCCGAGGAACACCGGCACGCGCTGGTGCAGGCCGGTGGGCTGCACTTCCATCATGCGCTGGCGGCCGGTGCTGGCCGCGCCGCCGGCCTGTTCGACCAGGAAGCTCATCGGGTTGGCCTCGTACATCAGGCGCAGCTTGCCGCCCTTGGGCGCGCACTTGCTGTCCAGCGGATAGCTGAAGATCCCGCCGCGGGTCATGATGCGGTGCACGTCGGCCACCATCGAGGCGATCCAGCGCATGTTGAAATCCTTGCCGCGCGGGCCTTCCTTGCCCAGCAGCATGTCGCCCACGTAACGCTGCATCGGCGCTTCCCAGAAGCGCTGGTTGGAGGCGTTGACCGCGAACTCCTTGGTCTCCTCCGGCACGCGCATGCCGCGCGTGGTGAGCACGAAGCTGCCCACCTCGCGGTCGAGGGTGAAGGCGTGCGTGCCGTGGCCCACGGTCAGCACCAGCGTGGTCTGCGGGCCGTACACGCAGTAGCCGGCGGCGACCTGCGCGGTGCCTGGCTGCAGGAAGTGCTCGTCGGCCGGGGTGGTCACGCCCTCGGGGCAGCGCAGCACCGAGAAGATGGTGCCGACCGAGACATTCACGTCGATGTTGGACGAGCCATCCAACGGATCGAACAGCAGCAGGAAGTTGCCGCGCGGATACACGTCCGGGATCGGCATGCTGTGGTCCATTTCCTCGGAGGCCAGACCAGCGAGGTGGCCGCCCCAGGCGTTGGCCTCGAGCAGCACGTCATTGGCGATGACGTCGAGCTTTTTCTGCGCCTCGCCCTGGATGTTGCCGGTGCCGGCATCGCCCAGCACACCGCCCAGAGCGCCCTTGCCGACGGCGATGGAGATGGTCTTGCAGGCGCGGGCGACCACTTCGATCAGCAGGCGCAGGTCGGCGCTGACATGGCCGGCGCGCTGCTCCTCGATCAGGAAGCGGGTCAGGGAGACGGGGCTGTTGCTGGGCTGGGTCATGGCGGGCACGGATGGACGCGAAGCCGCCATTTTCGCCGATGTGGGAGGGCTTTGCTTGGGCGTCTCGCGGCCCAAGCCCTGATCGCCGTGGATGGTGGGGTCAGGCGGCGGCGCGGCGCCGCAGGGTGCGGACGCGGCGGTGGACCAGGCGGGTGAGCTGATCGCGGGCCATCGCGA
>CBFGOS010000418.1:0-2249 GCA_965650425.1 uncultured Lysobacter sp.
GCAATTGGCCGGACTACCCGGGCAACTGGCGCAAGCTCAATCCGTTTGCGGGCGAGAAGTCCGCGTTGGATATGGATTGAGTTGCCTGCTTCGGTGACGGATACGTCGCCGCTGGGTAATCAAGAACGCCGCCATGTGCGGCGTTCTTGCTTCTTGCTCCCCCAAACTCCGGCGGCCCGTCGCCTTAAGCGCGATAACCGTTGGTGATCGGATAGCGCCGCTCGCGCCCAAACGCTCGACGCGACACCTTCGGTCCCGGCGCGGACTGATGGCGCTTCCACTCGCTGATCCGCACCAGGTGCAGCACCCGGTCCACCACCTCGGCCGCGAACCCCGCCGCCACGATCTCGTCGCGCGACTGCTCCTGGTCCACGTGGCGCAGCAGGATCGCGTCCAGTACGTCATACGGCGGCAGCGAATCCTGGTCCTTCTGGTTCTCGCGCAGTTCCGCGCTGGGGGCGCGAGTGATCACGCCCATCGGAATCACTGGATCGCCGACGGTGTTGCGCCAACGCGCCAGCGCGAAGACCTCGGTCTTGTAGAGGTCCTTGATCGGGGCATAACCACCGCACATGTCGCCGTAGATGGTGGCGTAGCCCACCGCATATTCGCTCTTGTTGCCGGTGGTCAGCAGCAAACCACCAAACTTGTTGGTCAGCGCCATCATGATCGCGCCGCGGCAGCGCGACTGCAGGTTCTCCTCGGTCACATCGACTTCGCGCCCCTCAAACGCGTCTGACAACGCACCCAAAAAGCCCTGGAACGCCTGTTCGATCGGCACGTCCAACAACCGCACGCCCTGCTCGCGGCATTGCTCCAAGGCCAGGTCGTTGGACAGGTCCGCGGTATAGCGGGACGGCAAGCGCACCGCGGTGACGTTCTCCGCCCCCAGCGCGTCCACCGCGATGGCCAATACCAGCGCCGAGTCGATGCCCCCCGACAGGCCCAGCCACACCTTGCTGAAGCCATTCTTGTGACAGTAATCGCGCGTGCCGCGCACCACCGCACGCCACGCCAGCGCCTCGCGGCTCTCGTCGCCATCCTCCTGCCATTGGCAGGCGGCAAAGCGACGCGCCTGCGCGTCGTAATCCACCACCAGCCACTGGTCGGTGAACGCAGCCGCTGCAGGATGCACCGCGCCATCACCGTCGGCCACGACCGATGCACCGTCAAACACCACCGCATCCTGTCCGCCCACCAGGTTCAGGTAGACGACGCCCACCCCATGGTCGCGCGAGCGCTCTTCAATCAGCGCATCGCGCTGCAGGTGCTTGTCGCGTTCGAACGGCGAGGCATTGGGCACCAGCACCAGTTGCGCGCCGGCCCGCACCGTCGACGCGATCGGCTCGTCGAACCACAGGTCTTCGCAGATGATGAGGCCGACCTTGACCCCATCGACCTCGAACACGCAATCCTCGCGATCGGGATCGACGTCGAAGTAGCGGCGCTCGTCGAACACCGCGTAGTTGGGCAACTCGCGCTTTCGGTACGTGTGTTCGACGCGGCCGTCGCGCAGCACGCTGGCGGCGTTGTAGACCACGCTACCGGCCGCCTGGGGCCAGCCCACCACCGCCACGATGCCCTTGGCTGCAGCCGCCACACGGGTGATCGCGCGCTCGCACTCGGCCAGGAACGATGGCCGCAGCAGCAGATCCTCCGGCGGATAGCCACTGATCGCCAACTCCGGGAACAGCACGATGTCGGCCTCGTACTCGTCGCGCGCGGTGGCGATCATCTCCGCGATGCGCTCGGCATTGCGTTGGACCGCGCCTACCGGAAAGTCGAACTGCGCCATCGCGATCCGCAAGGGGGTGCCCATTCGCTGCTCCATCAAGTCACGCGTCATGTGCGACCAATGATAGTGGCTTCAACAACAAGAAAGGCCACCCGAAGGTGGCCTTTCCCAGACAACATCAGCGCAACCGATTACTTGGCCAGGCGCTTCGCAATCGCCGCACCCAGGTCGCCCGGCGACTTCACCGTGGTCACGCCCGCCGCTTCCATCGCAGCGAACTTGCCCTCGGCCGTGCCCGAACCGCCCGAGGCGATCGCACCGGCGTGGCCCATGCGCTTGCCCTTCGGCGCCGAGGCACCGGCGATGAAGCCGACGACCGGCTTGGTCACGTACTGGCTGATGAACTCGGCCGCTTCTTCCTCGGCCGAACCGCCGATCTCGCCGACCATGATGATGCCTTCGGTCTGCGGGTCGTCCTGGAACCACTTCAGCGCGTCGATGAAGTTGGTGCCGT
>CBFGOS010000419.1:0-2240 GCA_965650425.1 uncultured Lysobacter sp.
TGCCAGACCGGCCGCAGCCAGCACCAGAACCGCGACAACGCGATGAAGATGCTGGCCGCCAAGCTCTATGAGCTGGAGATGCAGAAGCGCAACGCCGAGAAGGACGCGTTGGAAGCGACCAAGGCCGACATTGGTTGGGGCAGCCAGATCCGCAACTATGTGCTGGACCAGAGCCGCATCAAGGACCTGCGCACCGGCGTGGAGCGGAGCGACACCCAGAAGGTGCTCGACGGCGACCTGGACGAGTTTGTCGAGGCCAGCCTGAAGGCCGGCCTGGAGGCCGGGTCCAAGCGCGCCGACATGGCCTGACGGGCAGGGCGGGGCGCCAGTCCCGCCCGCCGGACCAGAGCCGTGGGCGTGCCACCAGCCTGCTCCGGGCTGGCGTCACGCCGCCCATGCCGGCAGGATGGGCCCAGTGAACGTGCTTCCGGGGGGTGATACTCCGGGCGGCGACGGCACCTCGCCAGACAGTAATTCCGTCCGGGCCGCGACCCTGCACAGCCTGCAACACGAATTTCCTGCAATTTTCCGAACCAGACTGCGATGACCGACCAGACCAACCCCGCCCAGACGCCCGCCGACGAGAACTTCCTGATCGCCGAGCGTCGCGCCAAACTCACGGCGCTGCGCGGGCAGGGCGTCGCGTTCCCGAACGACTTCAAGCGGCATGACTACGCCGGCGACCTCCAGGCCGAGTACGCCGACCGCGACGCGTGGACGGCGGAGGCGCTGGAGGCCAAGGGGCACAAGGTCGCCGTGGCGGGTCGCATACTGCTCAAGCGAGTGATGGGCAAGGCCAGCTTCGTGCAGGTGCAGGACGAGTCCGGCCGCCTCCAGCTGTTCCTGCAGGCCAACGCGCTGGGTGACACCTACGAAGCGTTCAAGGGCTGGGACGTCGGCGACATCGTCGGTGCCGAGGGCACCATCACCCGCACCAAGACCGGTGAGCTTTCGATCAAGGCCGACTCGCTACGCCTGTTGACCAAGGCCCTGCGTCCGCTGCCGGACAAGTTCCACGGCTTGGCCGACGTGGAGCAGCGCTACCGCCAGCGGTATGTCGACCTGGTGGTCAACCCGGAAGCGCGCGACGTCTTCTTCAAGCGCAGCCGGATCATTCGCGAGATGCGCGCGTGGCTCGACGCCCGCCGCTTCCTCGAGGTTGAGACGCCGATGATGCATTACATCCCCGGCGGCGCCACGGCCAAGCCCTTCGTGACCCACCACAATGCGTTGGACCTACAGCTGTACCTGCGCGTGGCGCCGGAGTTGTATCTCAAGCGCCTGGTGGTCGGCGGCATGGAGCGCGTGTACGAAATCAACCGCAACTTCCGCAACGAGGGCGTGTCCACGCGGCACAACCCCGAATTCACCATGCTGGAACTGTACGAGGCCTACGCCACCTACACCGAGATCATGGACCTGACCGAAGGCGTGATCCGCGACGTGGCGCAGACCGTGCTGGGCACCACCGAGGTGGACTGGGACGGCAACACCATCGACATGGCACCGGCATTCCGTCGCTGGTCGATGACCGATGCGGTGCTGGAGCACAACCCGGAGATTGCGCGCGGTGACCTGCGCGACCTGGAAAAGATGCGCGCGCATTGCGCCCGCCTGAAGATTCCGGTGAAACCGTCCTATGGCTGGGGCAAGCTGCTGCTGGAAATCTTCGAGAAGACCGTCGAACACACCCTCATCCAGCCGACCTTCATCACCGACCACCCGGTGGAAGTCAGCCCGCTCGCACGCGCCAATGACCACGACGCGGAGCTGACCGACCGCTTCGAACTGTTCATCGGCGGCAAGGAGCTGGCCAACGGCTTCTCCGAGCTCAACGACCCGGAAGACCAGGCCGCGCGCTTCCAGGCGCAGGTCGAGGCCAAGGCCGGGGGCGATGACGAGGCCATGCACTTCGACGCCGATTACATCCGCGCGCTGGAAGTGGGCATGCCGCCGACGGGGGGGCTGGGCATTGGCATCGACCGCCTCGTCATGCTGCTGACGGGCTCGTCCTCCATCCGTGACGTACTCCTGTTCCCCTATATGCGACCTGAGCACGGCTGAATCCCACCACCCGCCGACGCCAAGGAGTGGCTGCATGTATCCCGACGTGAAGATATGCTGGTCCTCGAGTGCCGTCACCATGGCGGGACAAAGGCAGGTATCTGAGTGAATGTCGTCATCGTCGATGATCAGCCATCCGCCCGCACGATGCTGCGGCGGATCATCGAAGACATAAC
>CBFGOS010000420.1:0-2222 GCA_965650425.1 uncultured Lysobacter sp.
GTCATCTACGGCACCACGTGCCCGGAGCAGGCCTAGGTCGAGGAAGTGGCCGCCGCCACGCTGCACTGCATGAAGGCCACCGTGCCGGCCACCCTGCCGGGCATCGTGTTCCTGTCGGGCGGCCAGTCGGACACCGCCGCCACCGCGCACCTCAATGCGATGAACCAGATGGGCCCCAAGCCGTGGCCGCTGTCGTTCTCGTACGGCCGCGCCATGCAGCAGGCCGCGCTGAAGCTGTGGGCGCAGGACATGGTGGGCAACTACGCCGCCGCGCAGCAGACCGTGTTCGAGCGTGCCCGCGCCAACGGCCTGGCCGCGCTGGGCGAGTGGAAGGCCGCGTAAGCGGCTTCGCCATCGCTGCGTGATCAGAAACGCCGGTCGCAGGACCGGCGTTTTTCTTTGAGCGGTTCAGGGCAGGCTTGCCAGCCACTCGTCGTCCGAACCCTCGTTGACGTCCTCGAACAGGAAGGTGCTGAGGTAGCGTTCGCCGGTGTCCGGCAGCATCGCCAGGATCGCGGCGCCCGGCTCCGCGGTGCGCGCCACCTCCAGCGCCGCGGCCATCGTGGCGCCGGCGGAGATCCCGACGAACAGCCCTTCTTCCGCAGCCAGGCGGCGTGCGGTGTCGCGGGCCAGTACGTCGTCGACAGGCAGGATCGCGTCGGCGATGGTGCGGTTGAGCACCTCCGGCAAGAAGTCCGGCGTCCAACCCTGGATCTTGTGCGGCTGCCACTCCTTGCCCGAGAGCAGCGCGGCGCCGGCGGGCTCGCAGGTGGTGATGCGCACGTCCGGCCGCGCGGCCTTGAGTACCTCGCCCACGCCGGTCAGGGTGCCGCCCGTGCCCCAGCCGGTGACGAAGTGGTCCAGCCGGCGCCCGGCGAAATCGCGCAGGATTTCGGCGGCGGTGGTCTGGCGGTGGTAGGCCGGGTTGGCCGGATTGGCGAACTGGCGCGCGAGGAACCAGCCGTGTTCTTCGGCCAGCGCCGCCGCGCGGCGGACCATGCCGCTGCCGCGTTCGGCCGCCGGGGTCAGGATGACCTTGGCGCCGTACGCACGCATCAGCTTGCGTCGCTCGATCGGGAAGGCCTCGGTCATCACCGCCACAAACTTGTAGCCGCGTGTCGCGCAGACCATCGCCAACGCCACGCCGGTATTGCCGGAGGTGGCCTCGACCACCGTGTCGCCCGGCTTGATCAGGCCTTGGGCCTCGGCGTCGAGGATGATGGCGATGGCCAACCGGTCCTTCACCGAACCGCCGGGATTGAACGCCTCGACTTTGGCGTAGAGCTCGATGCCCTGTGGCCCGATGCGGTGCAGGCGCACGACCGGGGTGCGGCCGATGGTGTCGAGGATGCTGTCGTGGATCATGGGGACCTCGGTCGTCGGTGGCCGGCGTGGTCGCCAAGCCCTCAGGGGGAATCACGCGGCTCGGGGCGGCAGGAGGCCGCGCCGAGCCGTGCGCCAGCCTACGCCCGGTGCCGTTCAGGGGTCGTCACGCCCGGCGTGCATCCGATTGCCGCCGCGAGCCGTAAGGCAGGTTCGTGTCCGCGGCCTGGGTCTGGCCGAATCTGGCGGTTGACCACACGGTCAACCAATGGCCTACGCGGGCGTTAACAACCTGCTACTAGAATCGGGATCCCCCGACCGAACCTGGCCCAACGAATGCCTGTCCGTTTCCCCTCCCGCGCCGCCTGCGTCCTCGCGCTTGGCCTGACCCTCAGTGCCTGTGGCGGTGACAAGGAGGGACCGGGCAAGGGCGGCGGCGACCGGCCGACCACGGTGACGACCACCGTGCTCCAACCGCGAACCTGGAACGACACGGTCCAGGCGCTGGGCACGGTGAAGGCACACGAATCGGTGACCGTCACCGCCAAGGTGAGCGAGACCGTGGAGGCCGTGCACTTCGACAGCGGCGATGTGGTGCCCAAAGGCGCTCCGCTGGTGACGCTGAGCGGGCGCCAGCAGCAGGCCGCGCTGAGCGAAGCGCAGGCCAATGCCAACGAAGCGCAGCGCCTGTTCAAGCGTCAAGAAGAGTTGGCGTCGCAACAACTGATCGCGCGGGCCTCGCTGGACAGCCAGCGCGCCACCCGCGATGCGGCCAACGCGCGCGTGGCGCAGATCCGCGCCAACCTGGGTGATCGCGTCATCCGCGCACCGTTCTCCGGAGTGCTGGGCATGCGCCAGGTGAGCCCGGGCGCGCTGGTCACACCGGGCACGGTCATCAC
>CBFGOS010000421.1:0-2217 GCA_965650425.1 uncultured Lysobacter sp.
CGGCCACGCCCGGCGGTTGGGTGCGCATGGGCTTGCCGGATTGCGAGAGGGTGCTGCGGGCCGCTGCGGCCGGCGCGGGTGCCGCCGGGGCCACGTAGGCCGGAGCGGTGTAGGCGGTGGTGCCGGCCGCAGCCGTTGCCGCCGCCGGACGCAATGCCGCCGGATCGCCGGCCGCGGCGCGCTTCACGTCCTCCATCGTCACCACGCCATCGGCGCCCGAGGCGCGCACGCGGGTAATGTCCACGCCCAGCTTGCGCGCGGTCGCGCGCACCGCCGGCATCGCCTTGACCCCGCCGACCGCGACCGCCTGCTCGCTGCGCACCGCATCGGAAGTCTGCATGGCGCCGACCACGGTGCCGGCGTCCTCGCGCTTGGCCGGCGCCGCTGCGCCCGCGGTGATGGCGCCGCCATCGTCGGAGGCAACCACCTTGTCGCCATCGCTGGGGGCTTGGCTGCCCACGCCGTGGCTGGGGCCATGATGGTGGCCGGTGTCCTGCCCTTCGGCGCGCTGCGGCAGCGACGGGTCGATCTCGAACTCGGCCAGCATGGTGCCGGTCACGATCACGTCACCAGCGCCGCCGGCCAGGCGCAGCACCTTGCCCGACACCGGCGACGGCACGTCGACCACCGCCTTGGCGGTTTCCATCGACACCAGGTTCTCGTCCAGGCGGACCACATCGCCCACCTTCACGTACCACTCGACAACGGTGGCGTCGGGCAGGCCTTCGCCCAGGTCGGGGAGCAGGAACGTCTTCTTCTCACTCATGCTGGATCCTCGTGGGACGCCGTGGCGTCCTCGGTGTGTTCGGGGTGGGGCGTGCGTACCAAGGCCGCGCGCCCGACGCTGTAGGCGTGAATCAGCCGGCCGCCAGGGTGCGCTTGGCCGCTGTCACGATCCGCTCCACGCTGGGCAGGTACTTCATTTCCAGGCGGAACAGCGGGATGTGGGTGTCGTAGCCGGTGACGCGCTCCACCGGCGCGAGCAGGTCGTACATCGACTCCTCGGCCAGGCGCGCGGCGATCTCGGCGCCGAAGCCGGCAGTCTTGGGCGCTTCGTGCACGATCACACAGCGGCCGGTGCGGCTCACCGATTCTGCGATGGTGTCGAAGTCGAGCGGGCGCAGCGTGGCCACGTCGATGACCTCGGCGCTGATGCCCTCGGCGGCCAGCTTGTCGGCAGCCTCCAGGCATTCCTTCACCTGCGCGCCCCACGTGACGAGGGTGACGTCGGTGCCGTCACGCAGCACGTAGCACACGTCCAGCGGCAGCGCCTCGCCGTCGTCGGGCACTACTTCCTTGTACTGGCGATAGATGCGCTTGGGCTCGAAGTAGATCACCGGGTCCGGGTCGCGGATGGCGGCCAGCAGCAACCCGTAGGCGCGCTGCGGCGACGACGGCATAACCACGCGCAAACCGGGCACGTTGGTGAAGATCGCCTCGTTGGCCTCGCTGTGGTGCTCCGGCGCGCGGATGCCACCGCCCCACGGCACGCGCAGCACCATCGGGCAGGTGAGGCGGCCGCGCGTGCGGTAGCGCAGGCGGGCGGCGTGGCAGACGATGTGGTCGACCATCGGGTACATGAAGCCGTCGAACTGCGCCTCGGCCACCGGGCGCATGCCCTGGCTGGCCAGACCGACGGTGAGGCCGGCGATGGTGGTCTCGTCCAGCGGCGTGTCGAGCACGCGGCCGCTGCCGAATTGCGCGTGCAGCCCGGCGGTGGCGCGGAACACGCCGCCATTGACGCCCACGTCCTCGCCAAGCACCAGCACGCGGTCGTCGTTACGCATCTCGTAGGCAAGCGCCTGGGTGATCGCCTCGATCAGGGTAATGGCGGCAGGGGCGTTGGCGTTCTTGTCGATCTGGGTCATGGTCTCGGCCTTGTTCACGCACGGCCCTCCAGGGCGAGCGCGGCGGCGCGCTGCTTGCGCACGTCCTCGGGCATGTCGGCGTACAGGAAGTCGAACATTGCCTCCACCGGCTGCACCGGCGTGTTGAGGTAGGCGTTGATCTCCTCGTCCACGCGCTTGCCGCATTCCTCGATCCACGCAGCTTCTTCAGCCTCGCTCCACGCGCCCTTGGCGGTGAGGTAGGTGCGCAGGCGGGTCATCGGGTCGCGGGTCCAGGCGGACTTCACTTCTTCCTCGCCACGGTAGCGGCGGGCATCGTCGGCGGTGGTGTGGTCGTGCAGGCGGTAGGTCATGAACTCGATGACGCTGC
>CBFGOS010000422.1:0-2212 GCA_965650425.1 uncultured Lysobacter sp.
GCTCAGTCGTGCTTCGGCATGCCACCGTGGTGGCGGCCGCGGCCCCCCATCATCGGCGCCTTGGCCATTTCCTCGCGGCTGATCGCGCCGTCCTTGTTGGTGTCCATGCGGGCGAATCGCGCATCGGCGTGCTGCTTGCGTCGGGCTTCCATCTCGGCGCGGCGCGCTTCGTGCGCGGCATCGAGTTCGGCGCGGGTCAGCTTGCCGTCGCGATTGGCGTCGGCCTTGGCGAAGAAGGCTTCGCGGCGTGCGGCGTGGCGGGCCTGGCGGTCGGCCTTGTCCAGGAAGCCGTTCTTGTCGGCATCCATTTCGGCGAAGCGCTCCGCCAGGCGCGGGCGCGCGGCAGCTTCGGCGCGACTGATGCGGCCGTCCTTGTCGGTATCGAGCTGCTGCAGGCGGTCGCCGTGCATGCGGTGCGGACGGGCGCCGTCGTGTCCATGGGCGATGGCGAGGCCGGACACCGTCACGGCCATCAGGGCAAGGGCAAGCAGGGTGGTGCGGTTCATGGCGATCCTCGGTGGCGCCGGCGACAGGCCGGGCATGTACCGGTTAACGCCACAGCGCCATCGCGGTTGACGACGCGCCCGCGCTGTTCAGCTGTGGCTTGGCGTCGCCCGCGTCTTGCGCCACACGCGGCAGCGGTTGTTGGCCGGCATCGGGAGGTCTTCCTCCAGCTGCAATCCCACATTTGCCGCCAGGGCATCCACCGCTTCGGCGTCGCGGATCGCCGAGCGTGGGTCGCGCGCCAGCAGCCACGCATCGAAGGCGCGGTTGCTGTCACTGGTGTAGTCGCCGCCGTAGTTGAAGGGGCCGTACACCACCAGCAGGCCGTCGTCGGCCAGCACGCGTGCGACGCCCTCGAAGAACGCGCGCACCTCGGGCCAACCCATGATGTGCAGCGTGTTGGCGCTGAACACGGCATCGAACGTGGTCGTGGGCCACGGGCCGGTGGCCACGTCCAGCGCCAGCGCGGCCGGGGTGTTGGCCAGCGCGGTGTCATCCAGCCACATCGCGATGCCGGGCAGGTTCTCCGCGCGGTCGCTGCACTGCCACTGCAGCCACGGCATCGCCGCCGCGAAGTGCACCGCGTGCTGGCCGGTGCCGCTGCCGATTTCCAGCACGCGATGTGCCGCCGCCAGGCGCGGCTGCAGCACCGCCAGGATCGGGTCGCGGTTGCGCTCGCAGGAAGGGGCGTGGGGTCTGTCCATCGGCAGTGCGTTCCACTCTGGGGACGGGGTCGGGCGTTGGCCACGGTACGGCCGGTCGCAGCCGGTGCGACGGCCGCGCCTTTACATGCCGCTCACCGCCACACCCGCATTGTCACCCCAAGCCCCGTCGGAGTCTCCGCCATGGCATCACCCCGCACCGCTGATACCCGCCTCCCCTTGATCCCGCTCGCGGTCCTGCTGGCCTCGATGGTCGCCTGCAGCACCATGCCCGCCGAACCGCCGATGGACGGCACGCCGGTCGGCGTATGCAATGCGCAAGCCGCCAGCTGGGCCATCGGCCGCGCGCCCACCCAGGACGTGGTGGACCGCGCCACGCGCGACAGCGGTGCGAAGGTTTCGCGCGTGCTGCGCCCCGGTCAGGTGGTGACGATGGAATACCGCGCCGACCGCCTCAACATCGACGTCAACGAACGCGAGGCGATCACAGGGTTGCGGTGCGGCTGACCATGGAGGTGTCGGGCCGTCCGCCGCGCACGAGGGCGGCGGCCCCGCTACATCCCAGGAAGCGCGAGCCTTTCAGCCACTTGTCGTTCTTCGCGTAGGCGAAGACCAGCTGGCCCTGCTTTAGCGTGTCGATCATCGGCTTGGCCACTTCCGGGCGCACCGCGGGGCAGCCGTAGCTGCGGCCGAGGCGACCCTGCACGCGGGCCTGCAGCGGATTCACGTACGGCGCTCCATGCATGACGATCAGGCGGCCGCGCGCGTTGTCGTTCCAGCCCGGCTCGTGCCCGTCCATGCGCAGCGAGTAGCCGTTGCCGCCCATGTAGGTTTCGGCGGTGGTGAACAGGCCCAGGCTGGTCTGGTGGCTGCCGTCGGTGTTGGAGAACGAAGTCGCCATGTTCTCGCCGCTGCCGCGACCGTGCGCGACGTACTCGTCGTACAGCAGGTTCGCGTTGCGCAGGTCAAACACCCACAGACGCCGCTCGGTCGATGGCTTGGAGTAGTCGATCACCGCCAGCCGCGTCGCGTCGGCGCCGGTGCCG
>CBFGOS010000423.1:0-2210 GCA_965650425.1 uncultured Lysobacter sp.
CCACCGCGTGGTCGGACTCACCGTCGCCGCGGGCAACGTGGGCCTGCGGCACACCGTGGCCAATGCGCTGAAGCTGTGCGAGGTCGCGGGCGCCAACGTGCCGGTGTTCGCCGGCAGCGCCTCACCGCTGGTGTACGAGGCCGAGGATGCTGCGCACGTGCACGGCCAGGATGGGTTTGGCGACGTCGGCTACCTGCCCGCCACCGCGCAGGCGCAGGCCGAGCATGCCGCGCTCGCCATCCTCCGCCTGTCGCATGAACATGCCGGCCGCCTGCTGCTGGTCGCGCTGGGCCCGTTGACCAACCTCGCGCTGGCACTGCGCCTGGACCCGACGCTGCCGCAGCGGGTGGCGCGCCTGGTGGTGATGGGCGGCGCGGTCACCGCGCACGGCAACATCACGCCGGCCGCCGAGTTCAACATCGCCTTTGACCCGGAGGCGGCGCACGTGGTGTTCAGTGCATTCCCGCACCTCGACCTGGCCGACTGGGAAGCGACCATCGCCCACGGCCTGCTGCACGGCGACGTGGTCGAGTGGCTGGGGGCCGAATCGCCGCGTGCGCGGTTCTACGAGGCCATCTCGCGCAAGACCCGCGAGTGGTCGGCGGATCGTCGCGGCGCCTACTGGCACTCGGCCGATGCGCTGGCGATGGCCTTCGCACTGCACCCCGACGGTGCCACCGAGCAGGTGGAGCGGCCGGTGGTGGTGGAGCTGGAGGGGCGCCACACCCGCGGCGCCACCGTGGTCGACTGGAACCGGCAGACCGGGCGCCCCGACAATGCCCGCGTGCTGTTGCGCTACGACCAGGCGCGATTCCACGGGCTGATCCGGGACGCCTTGGCGGCGGGGTGATTTGGGGGGTTGCCCCCGGCCCCATCGCCGGCTACAATGCCGCTCTTTCCTGTTTAGCTACTGGTGTGAGCCATGAAGGCCGGCATTCATCCCGATTACCGCGAAGTCGTCTTCCAGGACGTCACCACCGATTACCAGTTCCTGACCCGCTCGACGCTCGGCTCGAAGGAGTCGATCAAGTGGGAAGACGGCAATGAGTACCCGCTGATCAAGGTCGATATTTCGTCGGCCTCGCACCCGTTCTACACGGGCAAGCACAAGATCGTGGATACCAGCGGTCGCGTGGACAAGTTCCGCAAGCGCTACGGCAAGTAATCGTCGTCGCTCCGCGATGCCAGACGGCCGCCTTCGGGCGGCCGTTTGCATTTCCGGCCATACGCTGGACGGGCGCCGCGAACGGAATGGACACGCGCCCGCCTGACTAAAGTCAGAGTCCCGACTCAGGGGCAGTGTGCGATAATTCGGGATCGCAAGTCCGGGCCGGCTGGGCATCCGCCGCCGGGTCGACCTGCTCCCTTCCCCCTTTCGTACCGCGGTTTCCCCGTGGTGCGCAGACCGAGGAGTGCTTCGTGTCCGATAACAAGTCTGGCCTGGACCAGGTCACCCTTGCCGCTGGCGACAAGAGCGTCGTCCTGCCCGTGCAGCACCCGACCCTGGGCGCGCCCTGCATCGACATCGCCAAGCTGACCAAGGAAACCGGTTGCTTCACCTACGACCCGGGCTTCGGTGCCACCGCCAGCTGCAAGTCGGCCATCACCTACATCGACGGCGACGCCGGCGTGCTGCTGTACCGCGGCTACCCGATCGAGCAACTGGCCGAGAAGTCGAGCTTCCTCGAAGTTGCCTACCTGTTGATGCACGGCGAATTGCCGAACAAGGACGAGTTTGCGACGTTCGAGCACGAGGTCACGCATCACACGATGATGCACGAGGCCTTCCGTACCTTCCTGTACGGCTTCCGCCACGACGCGCACCCGATGGCCATGCTCACCGGCATGCTCGGCTCGCTGGCCAGCTTCTACCACAACGACCTTGACCTCGAGGACCCGGAACAGCGCCGCCTGGCCGCGATCCGCCTGCTCGCCAAGGTGCCGACGATCGCCGCCGCCTGCTACCGCTATTCCATCGGCTGGCCGATCCGCTACCCGAAGAACAACCTCGAGTACACCACGCGCTTCCTGCACATGATGAAGGAAGTGCCGTCGGAGCCGCTGGAGCTCAGCCCGATGGCCGCCAAGGCCATGGACCTGCTGTTCATCCTGCACGCCGACCACGAGCAGAACGCCTCGACCTCTACCGTGCGCCTGGTCGGTTCGACCGGTGCCAACCCGTACGTCAGCGTCGCCGCCGGCGTCGCCGC
>CBFGOS010000424.1:0-2190 GCA_965650425.1 uncultured Lysobacter sp.
AGGTTGGTGGGGCTGACGAATACTTCATGGGTGCCCGAGGGCGTGGGTTCCGCGGGAACGCCGAACGAACGCGTGGCCGAGGCGTGCGGGTCCAGGTCGACCAACAGGACGCGCTTGCCGGACGTGGCCAGGCCGCGGGCGAGGCAGATCGACGTGGTGGTCTTGCCCACGCCGCCCTTCTGGTTTGCGATGGCCCAGATTTCCATGTCAGCCCACCTCCGGCGGGTGGTTCAGCGGTGCATCGGTCGCGGCGGTGCGCGTGGGCGTCGGCGCGGGTGTCGAGGTGGGAAGCGGCGCGACGTCCGGCGTGTCCGGACCCTGCGGCGTGGCCAGGATCACCAGCGTGACGCGGCGGTTGGCGTTGCGGCCCTCGGGTGTTGCGTTGTCCGCCACCGGCTGGTGTTCGCCGTAGCCGACGACGGCCAGGCGCCCGGGCGACACGCCGTTGGCGACCAGTTCGTGGGTCACGCTGGCCGCACGCGCGGCCGACAGCTCCCAGTTGGACGGATACTGCAGGTTCCGGATGGGCAGGTTGTCGGTGTAGCCCTCCACGCGCACGGCGTTGGGCTCGGCCGCCAGAACCCCCGCCAGCTCGCGCACGGTGGAGATGGCGACCGCACTTGGCGAGGCCGAACCACTCTGAAAGAGGATGTCGCTCTGGATTTCCACTTCCACGAAGGTTTCGCTTTCCCGCACCTTCACCAGTCGCATCTTCACCAGTTCGTGCAGCGCCAGGCGGATGCGCGTGCCCAGGCGTTCCAACTGCACGCGCTTGCCGGTGGCCTCGTGGTTGGCCGTGTCTTCCTGCATGCGGCGCACGGCCGCGAAGGTGGGCAGGTCGAGCACCTGCAGGCGGCTGGGCGAGGCGATCGGGCTGGCCGCGGACGGGCCTGCGCGCGTGCCCGGCGTCTGCAGCGAGGGACGGTCGAACGAGGAGCCGCGCAGCTGGGTCTGGCCGAGCTGGATCGGTGAAATGGTGCGCGGCGGGCCACCGAACGCGGATGACAATGCGTCGGACAGCACGCGGTACTTGCCCTCGTTGACCGAGGAAATGGCGTACATCACCACGAAGAAGGCCAGCAGCAGCGTCACCAGGTCGCCGTAGGGGATCGCCCAGGCTTCGTGGTTGACGTGGTCTTCATGGTGATGGCGTTTGTGGCGGGAGCCCATGCAATTCGCTCCGCGGTCACGACACGAAGCCGCTGAGGCGCGACTCGATGTTGCGCGGGTTCTCGCCCTGCGCGATGGCGATGAGCCCTTCCACCATCATTTCCCGCTCCTGCGTGCGGTCGTGGATGATGCCCTTGAGCTTGGACGCCATCGGCAGCAGCGCCAGGTTGGCCGAGCCGATGCCGTAGATGGTGGCGGTGAACGCCGCGGCGATGCCGTGGCCCAGCTTGCTGGGGTCGGCGAGGTTTTTCATCACCGCGATCAGGCCCAGCACCGCGCCGATGATGCCCAGCGTGGGCGCGTAGATGCCCATGCCTTCGTACACCTTGGCGGCGTCGAGGTCACGCTTGGACTGGCCGTAGAGTTCGATCTCGAGCATCTGCCGGATCGATTCCGGTTCCAGCCCGTCCACCACCATCTGCAGGCCCTTGCGCAGGAACGGGTCGTCCTGCTTTTCAACCTCGGGCTCCAGCCCCAGCAGGCCCTGGCGGCGTGCGACGTTGCTCCACTCGACCATGCGGGCGATGGTCGCGGCGTTGTCCAGCGCCGGCGGTCGCACCACCCAGCGTGCAATCGCCATCGCGCGCTTGAAGGTGACCATCGGAGTCTGCAACAGCGACGCGGACACCGTGCCGAGGATCACGATCACGAACGCGGCGGGCGACCACAGCGCCGACAGGCCGGCGCCCTTGAGGATGCTGCCGCCCAGCAGCGAACCGAGGGCGAGCACGATGCCGATGATGCTGAGTCTGTCCATTACCCGGATTAACGGTCCAGTGCACGCGGATTTGAGCGGCGCACGCCGCTGTCGTAGAGCCCGTCAACGTCCAGGATGAGCGCCATGTGACCGTCGCCCACCAGGCTGGCACCGGCGTAGCCGGCAAGCCCGCGCAGCGTGCGCGGCGAATGGGTCGCGAACCAGCGCGACACCCGCGGATCGAAGCTCATCACCGCGTGGTGACCCTGGTAACCGTCGAGCGCGCGACGCACCGCGAGACACAGCGGCGCGACGCGGCGTTC
>CBFGOS010000425.1:0-2188 GCA_965650425.1 uncultured Lysobacter sp.
GCGAGGAACCAACGGATAAGGGTTCGCTTTCCCCCTTGCTGATCACCCGGACCACCGGTTGGCCATCGTTGGCGCAGCCCTGTGCGTCGCAGGCCAGCGGACCGCGGGTTTCCGCCTGTGCCGCACCCATCGTCAGGGCGAAGAAGATCGCCGCATCCAGTGGTTTCAACGGCAGGCCATGGTTGACACGGTATTTACGGATGAGCTGGCTCATAGCGCGCCCTCCCGCACCGGATCGAGGCTTCCGTGATCAACCTCCACCCTGAGCCTCGCCCTCTCCCTGGGCGGCAGGCGTTCGGCGAGCGCGGCGAACAACGCCTTCGCCCGACGCAGCCCCAGGGCCTGGTTGTAGGCCTGGGAACCGCGACGATCGGCATGTCCGACGATCACCAAACGGCTGTCCATCCCGGCGGCCTGGCGGGCCAGCCATTGCTGCGCGAGCTGATCCAGCAGAGCCCGATAGCGCGGGCGAACCTCGGCCTTGTCCGTTTCGAACAGCACTTCGCCCAGGCGCACCTGTTCACCGCTCAGCCGCAGAAGGCTGCGGGTTTCCGGCCGCACACGGATGCCAAGGCGTTCGCGCACCGTCGGAGAGACCTTGGCGAACAAGGCATCGCGCAACGCCTCGGCCCGGCGCAGGGCGAGAGCCGGTTGTTCGGCATGCCCTACCACATCCACGTCGCCGCCCTGGTGTTCGCCGAGGATGCGCACCATGGTGTCGATCGCCGGCGTGTACTCGGGACGGATTTCCGCACTGCCCGGCGCGAAGACAACCTCGCCCAGCTCCAGCTCGACCCGCTCGGGCGCGCGCCAGGGTTGCTCCGGCGCCTGCACGGCGAAATCGAAACGGACCGGCATGCCCTGGGTGATGCGCTTGACCTTCGGATTGCCATCGACGAAGCGGCTGCCGGGCGGCAAGGTCGCCGTGTCCACTTTCATGATGAAGTTGCGGCCCCGGCCGATATGCTCGACGTCCAGCCCTTCCAAGTGGAAACGCCCACGCGAATCGGTTTCCACCAGTAGCCCTTCCACCGTCCCCATGCGCACGCCCGGCAGGCCCGGCTCGTCGACCCCCGTATTAACGATTTCGTAAGTCACCCAGTACTCGCCGCCATCGGCCACCGCGACATGGCGTGTAACACCCAGATCCTGAGTTCCGAGACCGCGCGCGGCATCCCCCTCACACGCCACCGTCTCACTGCCGTCGGCGCGCATTTGCAGCAACGTGCCTTCGGCGCTGCGCAGTTCGAAGTCATCGGTGAAGGCCGGGCTGCGCAGACGCTGGCTGATGGTGATGCGCCGCTGCCCTGCCGGCTCGTCCGGCGAACGGCGACCGAGGAGGTCGCCCAGCACGATGCCGTGCAGCAACGGTGCGCTGGCGTCCGGCTCCGGGCGAGGCCCGTCGCCACGGTCCACCAGGGTGGAACCGGGCACATAGGCGTCCGCTGCGAAGCCGCCACGGACCTTCAGCCCGGTAGCCTTGGCGCTGTCCTGCCAGCCATCGCCGTCGCGATCCAGGAAGACCGTGCCGAGCACGCGGGCATCTTCGAACAGCGGATCGGCCTCACGCTGGACCGAGGCCCGCGCCACATTGCTGATAACACTGCCGGCGAGCATCAGGCGCGCACTGTTGACGTACTCGCCGCGAGCAGCGACGCCAGCGCCGACGCGCAGGAAATAGGTGATGGTCAAGCGCCCGCCGGCAGCCACGGACAGGCCCTCAACCCGCAGCGGATTGAGGCCGGCGAGGTGGGCGGCGCCATCGCGGTCGCTCACGGCCAGCGAGCCGTCGACATAGCTGAAGCCCGCCGGTGGCGTATCCACCAGCGATACACCGGTCAGGTCGGTGCTGCCGGTGTTTTCCGCCACCAGGGTGTAGCGCACCAGATCTCCGGTCTTCACCTTCTGCGGACTGGCCTGCTTGCTCAAGCGCACAGGCATGCTGCCGGCCACCGCCACCGTTGCCCGGGCGGTGTCGCAGATGCTCGGATTGAGCGCATCGCAGATGCGGTAGTCGAGCGTGTAGGTCCCCGGTGACGCGCTCGCGGCTACGCGGATCGCCCCGGTCGCCGGATCGAGACTGACATCCGGGCTGGAACTGCCGATCTGCTCCAGGGTCACCGCGCCCTGTGCCAGCGCGATGCCGTTCAGGGAGTCGTTGCCCAGGACGTTGCCCACCGCGCCGCCG
>CBFGOS010000426.1:0-2176 GCA_965650425.1 uncultured Lysobacter sp.
CCAGGGACGAAACCCGGGCGGCGCCAGAGCGGTCGCGCGTCGGCACCGTGCGCGGCCGGCGCGGCGGCCTGTGCCGGGGCGGCAACGGATCCGGTGGGCGGGACAACAGGCGGATGGACTGCGGACATGAGCGGCACGGGCGACGGAACCGGCGCGCAGGCTAGGCCACCCCGCCTTATGAATCCAATGCATATACTTCCAACGAATATGAATTTGACTCATGCATGGCCACGCACCTGAACCTGCACCTGCTGCGCCTGTTCGCGGGCGTGGTTGAGCACCGTGGCTTCTCACGCGCGGCGGACGCGCTGTTCGTCACCCAGTCGGCGGTGTCCAAGGGCGTGCGCGAGCTGGAGCGACAACTCGACCTCGCCCTGTTGGACCGCAGCAGCCCGGACGGTGGCCGCCGCGGTGTGCGCCTGACCGAGGCCGGCGAGGCGCTGTACCGGCATGCGCGCGCGCTGTTCGCGATGGAGAAGGCCGCGCTGGAGGACGTGCGCGACCGCGTCGGCCTGCAGCGCGGGCGGTTGCGCATCGGGGCCAGCACCACCGTGGCGGGTTACTGGCTGCCGCCGGCGGTGGCGCGCTTTGCCGCCGCCTACCCGGCCATCGAGTTGACGCTGCAGGTGGGCAATACCGCCGGCGTGGCCGAGGCCGTGGCCATGGGCGCGCTGGACGTGGGTTTCGTCGAAGGTGTTGTCGACGACACGCGCCTGCGCACCGAACGCTGGCGCGAGGAGCCGTTGCAGCTGGTCACCGCGGCCGACGACCCCCTGGCCGACCGCAAGCGCCCCGCACCCGCCACGCTGTCGGCCCGCACCTTGCTGCTGCGCGAACCCGGCTCCGGCACCCGCCAGGTGGCACAGGCGTGGTTGCAGGCCGAGGGCGTCACGCCGCGGCGCACGCTGGAAATCGGCAGCAACGAGGCCGTCGCCCGCGCCGTGGCCGAAGGCGCAGGGCTGGCGATCCTGCCCGCGGCGGTGGTCGCCGATCCGCTTGCGGCCGGGCGCCTGCGCGCGCTGCACGCACCGGGCAAGCGCGCGCTGGTGCGGCCGCTGTTCCGCCTGGAACTGGCGCAACGCCCGCGGCCGCCAGCGCTGGAGGCGCTGCTCGCGCTGCTCTAAGGGCCGGTCAGGGTGCATCGGCTATGCTGGCGGCCCCCGCTTTTGCCCCGACCTGCATGACCGACCTGCTCGCCGCGCTGCTGCTCGGCATCATCGAAGGCATCACCGAATTCCTGCCGATCTCCAGCACCGGCCACCTGCTCATCGCCCAGCATTGGCTGGGCCACCGCAGCGACCTGTTCAACATTGCCATCCAGGCCGGCGCGATCCTCGCCGTGGTGCTGATCTACTGGAAGCGGCTGTGGGGCATGCTGGTCGCGTTCGTGGGCTACGACGCGCCCGCGCCCTACGACCCGCTCGGCGTCACCTCGACGCCGGCGCAATCGCGCGACTACGCCTTCAAGCTGCTCGCCGCGTTCGCGGTGACCGCCGCCGGTGGCCTGCTGGTGAAGAAGCTGGGCTGGCAACTGCCCGACACGGTGCAACCGATCGCATGGGCGCTGATCATCGGCGCAGTGTGGATGGTGCTGGCCGAACAACTGGCCGCCAAGCGCGCCGAACGCGACGGCGAGCACACCGCCATCGCTTGGACCACCGCGATCCTCGTCGGCGTGGCCCAGGTCGTCGCCGGGGTGTTCCCCGGCACCTCACGCTCGGCGGCGACCATCTTCGTCGCCCTGCTGGCGGGCACCACCAACCGCGCCGCCGCGACCGAGTTCGCCTTCGTGGTCGGCATCCCCACCATGTTCGCCGCCACCGGCTACGAACTGCTGTCGATGGCGCGCGACGGCGGCTTCGGTCAGGAGAACTGGACCGAGCTCGGCGTGGCGTTCGTGGCCTCGGCGGTGACGGCGTTCGTGGCGGTGAAGTGGCTGCTGCACTACATCCAGTCGCACCGCTTCACCGCGTTCGCGGTGTACCGGGTGGTGCTGGGCGTGGCGTTGCTGGCCTTCGTCCCGGCCGCCGACTGAGCGCGCGTCCCCGCCCTCGCCCAGGACTCCGCACGCCTGCAAGGCATGCGGATCGTGCCGAGCGCCCGAACTGCGAGCAGATATCGGAGCGCCGGGCTGTGGGCCGGCTCAGTCCTTGAATGCGGGATTGAGCGCATACGT
>CBFGOS010000427.1:0-2170 GCA_965650425.1 uncultured Lysobacter sp.
CTGACGACACTGGCCGCGCCAGTCCTGCGCAGCTAACCTCCCCCATGGCGCCCCCACGGGTGCGCCTGGGGCCTTTGACCAACCCACTGCTTCCACCGCCCGCGGCCGCGGGTGGCGGCTGCACGCGCGCACGCCATCGCTCCGAATTCGCCTGAAATTGGTCCGGATTGATCCAGGTCAGTGCCATGAACCAGGCCCCAGGCCGACCATGGCACCACTTCGCAAAGGAGTTGTTGCATGGATACCACTCGCAAGTTATGGCTGGGGCTGGCGGCGCTGTTGCTCGCCAGCTTCGGCGTGCTGCTCTACATGGGCAGCGACATCCACCAGAAGGCACCACCGATGCCAGACAAGGTGGTCACCGAAAGCGGCCAGACCTTGTTCACGAAGGCCGACTTCGAACGCGGCCGCCAGGTCTGGCAGACCACCGGCGGCCAGCAGCTGGGCTCCATCTGGGGCCATGGCGCCCTGGTCGCGCCCGACTGGTCGGCCGACTGGCTGCACCGTGAAGCCGTGGCGATGCTGGAACTGCGTGCCCGCGCAGAGACCGGCCTGCCCTACGCCAACCTGGACGAAGCCGACCAGGCCCGCATCCAGGCGCTGGTGAAGCCGGAGCTGCGCAAGAACACGCATGACCCGGCAACCAACACCATCACGGTGAGCGACGAGCGCGCGCAGGCCATCGCTGCAGTGGCGGCGCACTACGGCAGCGTGTTCTCCAACGACCCGGCGACCGCCAAGCTGCGCGAAACTTACGCGATGAAGAACAACACGGTGCCCGACCAGGCCAACCGTGAAAAGCTTGCCGCGTTCTTCTGGTGGACCTCGTGGGCCGCGGTCACCAACCGCCCGGACGACGTGAAGTCGTACACGGCCAACTGGCCGTACGACCCGCTGGTGGGCAACACGGCCACGCCCAGCTCGTTCATGTGGACGGTGTTCAGCGTGCTGTTCATGATCGCGGGCATCGGTCTGCTGGCCTGGCACTACGCTTCCTGGCACAGCAAGGAAGAGCACGCGGTCCCGCCGGCCCAGGACCCTCTGAAGGGCCTGAAGATCACCCCGTCGATGAAGGCCACCGCCAAGTACTTCTGGGTGGTGATCGCGCTGTTCCTGGTGCAGATCCTGCTGGGCGCGACCACCGCGCACTACCAGGTGGAAGGTCAGGAAGCCTACGGCTTCGCCATCGCCGAGATCCTGCCGTACGCGCTGACCCGCAGCTGGCACACACAGTTGGCGGTGCTGTGGATCGCCACCGCGTGGCTGGGCACCGGCCTCTACATCGCCCCGGCGATCTCCGGGCATGAGCCCAAGTTCCAGCGGTTTGGCGTCAACTTCCTGTTTACCTGTTTGATCATCATTGTTGTCGGCGCGTTCGCGGGCCAGTGGTTCGCGGTGATGCAGAAGATGGGCATCCAGTACAACTTCTGGTTCGGCCACCAGGGTTGGGAATACACCGACATCGGCCGCTTCTGGCAGATCTTCCTCTTCATCGGCCTGCTGCTGTGGCTGGTGCTGATGGGCCGCGCCCTGTGGCCGGCGCTGAAGCGCAAGGACGAAATGTCCTCGATCGTGGGCCTGCTGTTCATGTCGGTGGTGGCCATCGGCCTGCTGTACGGCGCCGGCCTGATGTGGCGCGAGCACACCCACATCTCGCTCGTCACCTACTGGCGCTGGTGGGTGGTGCACCTGTGGGTGGAAGGCTTCTTCGAAGTGTTCGCCACCGCGGTCATCAGCTTCCTGTTCGTCAAGCTGGGCCTGATCCGCGGCAAGACCGCCACGATCAACGTGCTGTTCGCCACCATCGTGTACATGGCCGGCGGCGTGCTGGGCATGTTCCACCACCTGTACTTCGCCGGCACGACGACTGCGGTCGTGGCGCTGGGCGCCAGCTTCTCGGCGCTGGAAGTGGTGCCGCTGGCGCTGATCGGCATGGAGGCGTTCGAGACCTGGCGCCACAGCCGCTCGACCCCGTGGATGGCGCGTTACCGCTGGCCGATCATGTTCTTCCTGGCGGTGAGCTTCTGGAACCTGGTGGGTGCCGGCGTGTTCGGCTTCCTCATCAACACCCCGCTGGCGCTGTACTACCTGCAGGGCCTGAACCTGACGGCGCTGCCCGGCCCCACCGCACTGTTCGGCGTGTACGGCATGCTCGACATCGGCCTGATGC
>CBFGOS010000428.1:0-2167 GCA_965650425.1 uncultured Lysobacter sp.
AGGGCAACCAGCATGACCAGCCCCGAACGGTCGTCGCCCCTCGATTGCGCCAGGTGAACCGGGTCGGATACCACCATCTCGCCGCTCGTCACCGCCCGCTCCAGCACGGCGCGCCGCGCGGTTTCCGAGGCCATGTCGACCCCGATGAGCGGAAGGGCCGTCCGCCGGGCGGTATTGAACAGGACCGGGAAATACTCTGCTCGCTCCGGCATGGCATACCGGTCGCCCGCTTCGTCCATCCCCTCGATGGTGAACCCGACAATCCCCTCGTCGCGCACCTGCCTCTCGAATGTCGCGCGCTCGCCAGAGAGGATGCGCGGCCCCCAGGAATAGGACAGCGTGCCGTTCAGCAACGGCCTGGCGTAACCGGTGAAATCCGCGCGGACGACCTCGCCGGCGTACAGCATGAAGCGCCGCAGGCTGTCCAGCTTCAAGACTTGATCGTCGAAACGCTCCTGGGTGCGGCTGAAACGTTCGCTGGCCACCAGCTCGAAACGCTGGCGAATCTGGCGTTGATGAATGTCCTGAGTAACGACGATGACGCTGGCGGTCAGCAGGGCGCCCCCCAGCAGGGCAACGCTGGCCACCAGCCAAGCAGCATGGGGCCGTCGAATGAAACGCTGGTTTTTTTCACCAACGGCCGAGAGGACAGACATGGGACAGACTCGCGACAGGCCTGTCCGTGGCAACTACTTGTTAAAAGACTTTCCGTTCTTATAGCCAATTGCCAGCATTTTGCCTAGACTCCGAGTCGTGTAATCCCCCGCCGTTCGTCTAGCGCGCCGTGAAACGCCAAGCGCGATGGATCTTCGGGTTGCGGGCGAAATCCGGGTCCAGCGTGGACGCGCTGATTTCCTCCACCGCGTAGCGGGCCGCCACGCCCTCGTCCAGCTCGAACTTGCGGAAGTTGTTGGAGAAATACAGAACCCCGCCACGGGCCAGACGGGCCATGGCTAAGTCGAGCAGCGCCACCTGGTCGCGCTGCACGTCGAACACGCCCTCCATGCGCTTGGAGTTCGAAAAGGTCGGAGGATCGATGAAAATCAGGTCGTACTCGCCGCGATCCTCCGCCAACCAGGCCATGACATCACCCTGCTCCAGCCGCTGCCTGTCGGAAAAACCGTTCAGTGCCAGATTGCGCCGCGCCCAGTCGAGGTAGGTCTTCGACAGGTCGACGCTAGTGGTGCTGCGCGCACCGCCCTTGGCCGCATGCACCGTGGCCGTGGCGGTGTAGCAGAACAGGTTGAGGAAGCGCTTGCCCGCCGCTTCGCGCTGGAGGCGCAAACGCAGGGGGCGATGGTCGAGGAACAGGCCGGTGTCGAGGTAGTCGGTGAGGTTGACCAGTAGCTTCACGCCGCCCTCCGTCACCTCGAGGAACTCACCCTTGGCCGCCTGCCGCTCGTACTGGCGAGTACCGCTCTGCCGCTCGCGCCGCTTCACCACCACCTTGCCCGGATCGACGCCAAGCGCCTGGGGAATGGCGGCCAGGGCATCGAGCAGGCGGGCCTGGGCCTTCTCCGGGTCGATGGAGCGCGGCGGCGCGTATTCCTGTACATGCACCCAATCGCGGTACAGATCGACGGCCAGGGCATATTCCGGCATGTCCGCGTCATACAGGCGATAGCATTCGATACCTTCGCGCCGGGCCCATTTGCCCAGTTGCTTGAGATTCTTTTGCAGGCGATTGGCGAACATCTGGCCGCCCTCGCTGAGACGCGCCGGCTCGCTGGGCACCGTCGCACCGGCCTCCTGCGGCCGGGTCTCGCTGCGCCGCTCGCCGGTGACGAATTGATCGGGCTGGACCTTGATCAGCAGCAACTTGCACGGCAGCGCGCCATTCCAGAAGGCGTACTGCTTGTGGCTGCGGATGCCCATGCGCTTGCCCAGCTCGGGCGCGCCGGTGAATACCGCGGCTTCCCAGTTCAGGCAGGACTGGCGCAGGCGCTCGCCGAGGTTTTGGTAGAGATAGAGCAGGCTCGCTTCGTCACCCAGACGCTCGCCATAGGGCGGGTTGCACACCACCAGGCCGGTCTGGTTGCGATCCGGGCGCGGCTCGAAGGTGGCCAGTTCGCCTTGGTAGATGCGAATCCACTCGCCCAATCCGGCGCGCTCGACGTTGTTTCGTCCCGGGGTGATCAGGCGCGGGTCGGCCTCGTAACCGCGAATC
>CBFGOS010000429.1:0-2164 GCA_965650425.1 uncultured Lysobacter sp.
GCGACATGCGTGCGCGCGGCGAGCGCGGCAGCATCGTCAGCCTGCTGTGCGACCGGGGCACGCGCTATCAGCAGACGTTGTTTGACCCGGCTTGGCGTGCGGCGCGTGGCGTCGACATCGGACCGTGGCAGCGGGCGCTGAGTGAGGTGCTGACCACGGGCACATTGGTGATACCGGAATCAACCGGAGCGCAGGCTGGTCTTGACCCGCGTTTGGACCTTTCCGAATGTTCGGACGCAGCCACTGGCGCGCGGAACATCCCGGGCTCCACCTCATGAGTTTCCACGACCTGCGCGGCTTCCTCGGCGCACTGGAACGCACGGGGCGCCTGCGCCGGGTCAGCGAGCCGGTCAATCCCGAACTGGAAACCACCTCGCTGAGCCTGCGCGCACTGAAGGCGGGCGGCCCCGCGCTGCTGATGGAGCAGCCGGTGGGCGCGCAACATGCGTACCTGGGCAACCTGTTCGGCCATCGCGATCGCATCGAGGCGGCACTCGCCGGGCGGCCGCTCGCCAGCCTGCGGGAGTTGGGCGAACTGCTGGCCTCGATCAAGGAGCCGCGCTGGCCCTCAAGCCTGCGCGAGGCATTGGGCACCTGGCCCGAGCTGGCGCAACTGGCGCACGTGGCGCCGCAGCGCGTGCGCGAGGCCGCGTTCCAGTACGAGACGCTGGAAGGCAACGACATCGACCTGTCACGCTTGCCCATCCAGCGCTGCTGGCCGGACGATGCGGCGCGGCTGATCACGCTGGGGCTGGTGATCACGCGCGGCACGCGGCAGAAGCGCCAGAACGTGGCGATCTACCGCCAGCAGGTGATCGGGCCCAACCGCCTGATCATGCGCTGGCTGCCGCACCGCGGCGGCGCGCTGGACTTCGCCGACTGGAAGACCGCGCACCCGGGCAAACCCTTCCCGCTGCTGGTGGCCATCGGTGCCGACCCCGCGACCACGCTGGCCGCGGTGGCACCCGTGCCCGACACGCTGTCGGAGTACGAATTCGCCGGACTGCTGCGCGGCGATCGCACGCGGGTGTGGCACAGCGCGGCCACCGGGCTGGACGCACCTGCGGGCTGCGAGATCCTGCTGGAAGGCTTCATCGCCCCGGACGACACCGCGCTGGAAGGCCCTTTCGGCGACCACACCGGCTACTACAACGCGCAGGACCACTTCCCGGTGATGACCATCACCCGGATGCACCTGCGCCGCGACGCGATCTACCAGGGCAGTTACATGGGCCGCGCGCCGCACGACGAACCGTCGGTGATGGCGATGGCGCTGAACGACGTGTTCGTGCCGATCCTGCGCAAGGTGTTCCCGGAAATCGTGGACTTCTACCTGCCGCCGGAAGCGTGCTCGTACCGCATCGCGGTGGTCAGCATCCGCAAGCAGTACCCCGGCCACGCGCGCCGGATCATGATGGGCATCTGGTCGTACCTGCGGCAGTTCACGTACACCAAGTTCGTGATCGTCACCGACGACGACATCGACGTGCGCGACTGGTCGCAAGTGATCTGGGCTGTGTCCACGCGTGTGGACCCGGCGCGCGACAGCGTGATCATCGACAAGACGCCGATCGATTACCTGGACTTCTCCAGCCCGGTGCCCAACCTGGGCTCGAAGCTGGGGCTGGATGCCACCAACAAGTGGCCGGGCGAGACCACGCGCACGTGGAGCAAGCCGATCCAATTGGATGCGGCGGTGGAGAAGCGGGTGGATGCGTTGTGGGCTGCGGTCGCACGCGGGCAAACGGAAGCCACGGTTGCCTGAGAGACGCGCCGGCTGACCGGCGCACGGCTCAATAGCCCCACGTGCTGGGTCGTGCGACTGGGTGGCAGACGGTGTAGAGGCGCCCAGCGCCAGTGGCTGAAGAATCGAGGCGAGCCGCGGCACCCTCCGCGGCCCGCCCCTGCCCGCTCAGTCCTCGGGGTTGACGTCCCACGTGGGGTCGTCGAACTGCGTCGGGTATTGCGCCAGCGCGTCCTGCATCGGCTTTAGCTTGTCTAGCGTGACCGGACCGGTGCGCACGGCGTCGGCGCCAGCAATGAACTTCACCAGCAGGCCATGCAGCGCGGCATCGGCATCGGGCGCCAGCTTGCAGTTGGCGATCATGTCGTTGACCGCCGACTGGATCTGGTCGGCGAGCGCCGGGGCCTGCTTGGGATCGAC
>CBFGOS010000430.1:0-2161 GCA_965650425.1 uncultured Lysobacter sp.
CGAATACCCCATCGTGAATGGGCAGCATCGCGTCGAGGTGGACGGCCAGTCGCTGGACGGGGCGGAGCGTGTGTATGTGATGCTCAACAAGCCGCGCGGACTGGTGACCACGGCGAAGGACGAGCACGGCCGCGATACCGTTTACCGATGCCTGGACGGTGCGGGCCTGCCTTGGCTTGCGCCTGTAGGACGCCTGGACAAGGCCAGCGAAGGGCTGCTGCTGTTCAGCAATGACCCCCAGTGGAGCGCATGCATCACGGACCCCGCGCATGGATTGGACAAGACGTACCACGTACAGGTGGACACGCTGCCAACGCCGGAACTTCTGCAGGCGTTGCAGGTGGGGCTTGAGGACGAGGGTGAACGGCTTTCGGCCAAGCGCGCGATGCTGTTGCGCACCGGCACGCGGAACGCGTGGTTGGAAATCGTCTTGGACGAAGGCCGGAATCGGCAGATCCGGCGCTTGCTAGCCGCGCATGGGGTTGGGGTGCTGCGCCTGATTCGGGTGCGCATTGGTGACCTGGCCCTCGGGGGCATTCCCAAGGGCGGATGGCGCAAATTGACCGAAGGCGAGGTTGCCGCACTTCGCGCCAGTTGAGCGGTGTCACCCGCACTCGACGCGAATGCCCTGCAATTCACCTCGTGCACCGTCCTGAAACCAGCAGACGCGCGGATTGTGCGCGCCGACAAGGTTTGCGACGCGGCCATCACTAGACTGCGTAAAACCGAGCAGGGGAGTGGGGCGCGATGCGCAAGTGGATATTGGTGACGGCGCTGATGGCGTCACCCGCGGCATGGGCGCAGACGGCCCCCTGTCACCTACAGGGTGAAAGTGCACAAGGCGGTCGCGGTCCGGCCGGTGGCATTCTGGAGATGGCCTACGCGCAAGACGCGCAGGAGGCCAATGCGGTGACGAAGCCGATCACGGGCTGCGGAGAGGTCATGGCCGAAAAAGCCACGCCTAAGTCGCGTTCGCGAACCCGGGCAGCCGATGCCAATCGCTTCTACATGGAGCAAAACGGCAAGCAGATGACCGCACGTGATTTCGATGCATGGATGAAATCACGCGGCATCCGTGTAGCTACGGGCAAGCCCAAGCCCGCGCCTAAACGCAAGCGCGGGGACTGAGGCGCAAGGGGAGCCAGGCCGCGCTTGGGTTGGCGCGGCCAGTGGGTCAGCCCTTGATCACGCCCAGCTCGCGGCCAATGCGGATGAAAGCATCAATCGCGCGGTCCAGATGCTCGCGCGTGTGCGCGGCCGACATCTGCGTGCGGATGCGCGCCTGGCCCTGGGGCACCACCGGGAAAAAGAAACCGATCGCGTAGATGCCTTCCTCGAGCAGGCGCTCGGCAAAGCGCTGCGCCAGCGGTGCGTCATACAGCATGACGGGGCAGATCGGGTGCACGCCCGGCTTGATGTCGAAGCCCGCCGCAGTCATCTTCTCGCGGAAATAGGCGGTGTTCTCGGCCAACTGCTCACGCAGGTTGCCTGCGGTGGACAGCATCTCGAACGCCTTGATGCCGGCGGCGACCACGTGCGGCGGTAGCGAGTTGGAGAACAGGTACGGGCGCGAGCGCTGGCGCAGCATCTCGATCACTTCGCGCTTGGCGGTAGTGAAACCACCCAACGCACCGCCCATGGCCTTGCCGAGCGTGCCGGTGAAGATGTCGATCTTGTCCATCACGCCCTTGACCTCGGCCGAGCCGCGGCCGGTCGCGCCGAGGAAACCGGTGGCGTGGCATTCGTCGATGTGGACCAGCGCGCCGTACTGCTGTGCGAGACGGGTGATCTCGTCGAGCGGGGCGATGAAGCCGTCCATCGAGAACACGCCGTCGGTGGTGATCATGATCGTGCGCGCCCCGTCGGCCTTGGCCTGTTGCAGCTGCTTCTCCAGTTCGGCCATGTTGCAGTTGGCGTACCGGTAGCGCTTGGCCTTGCACAGGCGTACGCCGTCGATGATCGAGGCGTGGTTCAGCGCGTCGGAGATGATCGCGTCGTTTTCGTCAAGCAACGGCTCGAACAGGCCGCCATTGGCGTCGAAGCAGGCGGCATAGAGGATGGTGTCCTCGGTGCCGAAAAAGTCGGCAATGGTCTTTTCCAGCTGCTTGTGCAGGTCCTGCGTGCCGCAGATGAAGCGCACCGAGGCCATGCCGAAGCCGTG
>CBFGOS010000431.1:0-2133 GCA_965650425.1 uncultured Lysobacter sp.
CCGGCGGCTGCGCCGCCTTCTGGAAGTCCGGCAGCAGCTTGTCGCCCAGGTACGGGATGAACATCACCGCCGCCACCCACGACACCAGGAGCGCGATGGTCACCACTTCAAACAGCGATCGCGTGTATTCGCCCGTGCTCGACCGGGCAGTGGCGATCGGCAGGAACCCCGCCGCGGTGATCAACGTGCCCGTCAGCATCGGGAACGCCGTGCTCTCCCATGCGAACGCCGCGGCCTTGAGCCGGCTGAAGCCCTGCTCCATCTTGATCGCCATCATCTCCACGGCAATGATCGCGTCGTCCACCAGAAGGCCCAACGCCAGCACCAGCGCGCCCAGTGAGATCTTGTGCAAGCCCACCCCCAGCAGGTCCATGGCCGCGAAGGTCATCGCCAGCACCAGAGGAATCGACAGCGCTACCACCAGGCCGGTGCGCAGGCCCAGCGAGAAGAAACTGACCAGCAGCACGATGGCCACTGCCTCGCTCAGCACCTTCACGAACTCGCCCACCGATGCCGTCACTGCCGCCGGCTGGTCGGCCACCTTGCGCAGCTCCATGCCCGCTGGCAGCGTCTTCTGCAACGTCGCGAACTCGGCTTCCAGCGTCTTGCCCAGTTTGAGGATGTCGCCGCCTTCCTTCATCGACACGCCAATGCCGATGGCATCCTCGCCCATGAAGCGCATGCGCGGCGCCGGCGGGTCGGAGAAGCCGCGGCGCACGTCCGCCACGTCGCCCAGACGGAACGTGCGGTCGCCCACGCGTACCGGGAACGCGCGGATCTCGTCGACCGACCGGAACTTGCCGCCCACGCGCAGCGCCACGCGCGAACTGCCTGTCTCGAAGAACCCGGCGGGCACCATTGCGTTCTGCTGGTCCAGCGCCTCCTTCACCGCATTCACCGGCACGCCCAGCGTGGCCAGCTTGGTGTTGGACAGCTCGATCCACACCTTCTCGTCCTGCACGCCGAACAACTCGATCTTGCCCACGTCCGGCATGCGCTGCAGGGCCAGCTGCACGCGATCGGCGTAGTCCTTCATCACCGCGTAATCGAACCCTTGGCCAGTCAATGCGTAAATGTTGCCAAAGGTGTCGCCAAACTCGTCGTTGAAGAACGGCCCCACCGTGTCAGCGGGCAGCAGCGGCTTGAGGTCGCCCACCTTCTTGCGCACCTGGTACCACAGCGGCGGGATGTCCTTGCTGCGCAGCGAGTCGCGCGCCATGAAGATCACCTGCGACTCGCCGGGCCGCGAGTACGAGCGGATGAACTCGTATTGGCCGGTCTCCATCAGCTTCTTCTCGATGCGCTCGGTGACCTGCTGCGCCACCTCGTCGGCGGTCGCGCCTGGCCACAGCGTGCGCACCACCATGACCTTGAAGGTAAAGGCCGGGTCCTCGCTGCGGCCCAGCTTGAGGTACGACATCGTGCCGGCGATCGCCATCACCGCCATCAGGTACACGACCAGGCTGCGGTGGCGCAGCGCCCATTCGGACAAATTGAAGCGCATGCCCGCGGCCTCAGTGATTCGCCGCGGCGTTGGCCGCGTTGTCGGTGGTGGCCGGCGTCAGCACCGGGCGGTTGTCGCGGTCCACCGGCACCACCTTTTGCCCTGCGCGAAGCAGGTGGCCACCGGCGGTAACCACCCAATCGCCGGCCGACAGGCCACTGCGCACCGGAGCGCGCTCATCGCCATACGGGCCCAGCCGGACCGGCTGCAGCTTCAACGTCGCGGTCTTCGCGTCGACCACGAATACGGCCGCCGCATCGCCCGTGCGCTGCAATGCCGACAACGGCACGCTCAACGCGCCGTTACCATTACTGGCCAGGTACACCCGTGCGCTCTGGCCCAACTCCATCGCACCCTCGGGCGCGTCCACGCTCACCCGCGCAGCGTAGGTGCGCGATGCGGCATCGGCGGCCGGCGCGATCTCGCGCACCGTGCCCGGCCAACGCTGTCCCGGCTTGGACCAGACCTCCACCTGCACCGGCAACCCGGGCTTGACCTCGGCCACAACGCCCTCCGGCACGGCAAACGCCACCTCGCGCACGCCATCGGCGGCCAACGAGAACACTGCCTGCCCCGCGCCGACCACCTGTACGGCCTCGGCGTTGCGCGCAGCGATCACGCAATCGCGC
>CBFGOS010000432.1:0-2133 GCA_965650425.1 uncultured Lysobacter sp.
GATTCCGACGCCGGCGACCCCGGCGCGCTGGCCAAGTCGATCCTGCATTCGGTTCCGGTCGACTGACGCCATGACAGCCGCGTGGCGGAACCGATTGCGCAATCGCTTGCTCAACCGCGCGCAGTCGCTGACGCGGCCACGAGCGCCGGAATCCCTGCCCGCGCGCCTGGACCGCCATCGCGTGTATGTCCTCCCCACGCGCTTCGGGCTGTTCTTCGCCGTGTTGCTTCTGGCGATGCTGTTGGGCGCGCTCAACTACAACAACAACCCCGCGCTGCTCTTGGCCTTGTTGCTGGCCGGCGCGGGACTGGCCAGCCTGGTCGCGGCGCACCTGCAACTGACCGGGCTGGAGATCCTGGCGGTCGATGCCGAGCCCGTACCCGCCGGCCAACCGATGACCCTTCGAGTACACGCCAGGGCACCCGCTGACCGAATCCGTCGAGGTTTGCAGGTCGCTTTCGCCGGGAGGCCCGGGAACCGCGCGGTACTCGATCTGGAGCACGGGCGCGGAGAAGCCGACCTCGTGCTGCCGACACGCCAGCGCGGCTGGCTGGACGTGCCGCGGCTGGCCCTGGCGACGACCCGGCCGCTGGGCCTGGCGCGGGCATGGGCCTACGTGTGGCCAGAACCCCCGCTGCTTGTGTATCCCGCACCTGAATTGGCCGGGCCGCCGCTGCCTGAAGCGGCCGGCGACCGCGCCGACAGCCGCCTGCATCCTGCAGGGGAGGACGTACATCACCTTCGCAGCTATCGCCCCGGTGACGCGCGGCGCGCGATCGCCTGGAAACCGTCGGCGCGGCGCGACCAGCTCATCGTCCGCGAATACGAACAGCCGCAGGGGGCCGAGGTCACGCTCGAATGGCATGCGCTGCGTGCCCTGCCCTACGAAGCACGCATCGGCCGACTGGCACGCTGGGTGGACCTGGCCGAACGCGGCGGCCGACGTTACCGGCTGGCTCTCCCTGGCCAGCCCGTAATCGGTCCGGGGCACGGACCGCATCACCGCCATGCCTGCCTGCGCGCACTTGCGCTGATGCCCCATGGCTGACGCCCACACCCGTTCCACGCTCGATCAGGCCAGTCGCCACTGGGCCTTCGCCGCGGGCGGTGCGTCGCTGGTGCCGATGCTGCTGCAGTTGCCCGGCGCCATAGCCATCACCGTGGCCGCATGTGCCGTCGCCGTGGCCGCCCTGGCGTGGCGGCAACCGGCGCACGGACTGATCCGGGTGCTACTGGCGCTGTCGCTGGTCGGCACGGTGCTGGTACTCACCCGGTTCTCGCTTGGCCGGGACACCGGCTGTGCCTTGTTGGCCGCCATGCTGGCCATCAAGCCCTCGGAGACGGCCACGCTGCGCGACGCACGCAGCCTGGTCGGCTTCGCGCTGTTCGCCCCGTTTGCAACGTTCCTGCTGGACCAGGGGCCGCTCACGCTCGTGCTCGGGCTGGTGGCCGCCATCGTGGCTCTCAGCGCGCTTCAACGCTTTGCCGATGCGGAATCCGGCGATGTCCGCCCGGTTCCGATGCGCCAACGGCTGCCGGCCATCGGCCGACTGCTGGGCATGGGCGTTCCGCTGACGCTGGCTGCCTTCTGGCTTTTCCCGCGCATGTCGGCCCCCCTGTGGGGCGTACCTGAGCGCGCCTTGGCGCGGCCGGGCCTGTCCGACACGATGACCCCGGGCGAATGGGTCGACCTGATGAACGACGACACGCCGACGTTGCGCGTGCGCTTCTTCGGGACCGCGCCGCGGCAGGAGGAGATGTATTGGCGCGGGCCGGTGCTGTGGAATTTTGATGGCCGCAGCTGGACCCAGCCCCGCTGGTTCCGCAACCTGCCGCCCGCGGAAACCGAGCCGGCCGCCGTCCGTTGGGACTACGAGTTGGAGATCGAGCCGACGGACCGGCGGCAGCTCGTGGCCCTCGACCTGCCGCTGGCGGCACCCGCGGGCACGCGTCTGTCCATCGACCACGGGCTGTGGGCGGAACGCCCGCAGACGTCCCTGGGGCGATGGCGGATGCAGTCCGCCCCCCCGCGGCGCTATGAGGCCAAGTTGCCGGTGACGCTGCGCAGGGCGGCCCTCGAACTTCCACCCGGCTTCAATCCACGCACGCTGGCCTTGGCCCGCCAATGGCGGG
>CBFGOS010000433.1:0-2125 GCA_965650425.1 uncultured Lysobacter sp.
GGGCCGCGTACAGCACCATCGAGGCGTTGGGCGCGAAGCTGGGCGACTCGTCCAGCGAGCCGGGCGACAGCGTACTCCAGCGCGGTGTGCCAAAGCTGGCGTCCATCAGCGCCACCCGGTAGTTGTTGCCGGTGCCCTGCGCGGTGGCGATCTTCTTGCCGTCCGCCGACACCGTGGCGCTGGCGTTGTAGCTGCCCTGGAAGGTCACGCGGCTGGCACTGCCGCCACTGGCGGACACCTTGTAGATCTGGGGGCGGCCACCGCGGTCGGAGGTGAAATACACGCTGCCGCCGTCGGCGCTCCACACCGGCTCGGTATCGATGCCGAAGTGGTTGGTCAGCTGGGTCAGCGCGCGGCTGCCCAGGTCCATCACGTAGATCTCGGGGTTGCCGCTGCGCGAAAGCGTCATCGCCATGCGGCGGCCGTCCGGGGAGAACGCCGGTGCGCCATTGATACCGCGGTAACGGGCAATCGACTCACGATGCCCGGTGTTGATGTCCTGCACAAAGATCGTGGAACTGCCGTTCTCGAACGTGACGTAGGCCAGTCGGCTGCCATCCGGGCTCCACGAGGGCGACAGGATCGGCTCGGACGAATTGACCACTGCCTGCGGGTTGTAGCCGTCGCTGTCCGCCACCATCAGCGCGTAGCGCGCGTCGCGCCCCAGACCCGAAGCGGTCACGTACGCGATGCGGGTGAAGAATGCGCCGCGCACACCGAGGATCTTCTCGTACACCGCATCGGCGATCTGGTGGGCCACGTCGCGCATGGCATTGCTGCGCGCGGTCATGGCAAAGCCCAGCAGGCGCTGTTGCTTGGCCACGTCGAACAGCTCGTATTCCACCCGGTAACTGCCCATGCCCCCGTCAAGCACGCGACCGACCAGCAGGTAATCCTGGTTCAGTGCGCGCCAGGTCGGGTAATTGACCTCGCTGCCGCGGGTCGGGCGCTCGACCAGATCCCGATCCGGCAGCCCGCGGAACTGGCCCGAACGCTCCAGGTCGGCCTTCACGATCTGGCTCACGTCGGCCGACGGCGCGCCGGCACTGCCCTGGTACGGCATCGGCACGACGGCGATGGGCAGTGCGGCGGCATTGCCGCCAATCACGTCGATTTCCAGGCCCTGTTGCTGCGCGGCGGCGGCAAAGGGGAGCAACAAGGCGAGCAGCGCGGCCCACCAGGGCGTCGTTCGGGTCATCGGCAGGTCCATCCGGGGAACATGAACAGTCTTAACAGCTTGGCCGTGAACGCGGCCTCAAAGCTTAACGAATACCTAACCCGCTCACCCGGCAAAGTCCGATCACCGATCCTGGGCGCGGAAGTTGATGGTCAGGTTACGGCTGAAGACCTCCTCGAAGCCCGCGTAGGGCAACGGGTCAGCCTTCAGCACCGCACGCTTGATCGACTCCTGCCCGGCCTCGTCGTAGCCGCAGGGCGACGCCACCTGCACGTCCATGACGTTGCCGCCCGGCAGCTGGCGGATTACCAGGCGGCACGGGGCGCCCACGGGCACGGATTCGGGGCGCGTCCATTTGGCGTTGATGGCGGCCTGCAGCGCGGCGACGTACTGCGCCAGCAGCCCCTGGTCGACGCCACCGCTGCCGGCGCGTGCGCCACTGGCCGCGGCATCCGACCGCGCAGCCTCTTCGGCGGCACCCGCGGCACGCGCATTGGCGATGCGATCTAGTTCGGCGCGCGCGACCTTGGCGTCGCGGGCGGCCAGCGCGCGCAGGCGCTTGATCTCGGCGATCTGTTTCTGCCGGTCCTCTTCCTGCTTGGCCAACTGCCGCTTGCGCTCGGCGTCCTGCTGGCGCTGCTGCTCGGTCAGGTCCACCTGCTCCTGGCGACGCTTGGCCTCCTGCGGCTTGGTCTCGGTGGCCGGCTTGGGCGTCGGCTGTTCGACCACGGCGTCCTGACTGCGGTCGTCCGGATTGGGGATGAAGTCCTGCGGTGCGGCCTGGCGCGGCACCACCTCCTCCTGCGGCACCGGCTCGGGCAAGGGCTGCGGTGTGGGCGCGGTTTCCTCTTCCACCGGCGCGGGCAACGGCTCAGGTTCCGCCACCGGCTCGGGTCGGTTGGCCAACGTGCGCTGCATCGGCCGCGACAGGTCGCCGGCGTCCACCAG
>CBFGOS010000434.1:0-2116 GCA_965650425.1 uncultured Lysobacter sp.
GGTCGATGAGGCGGCGAAGGCGCAGCGCGAGGCGATCGAGGCTGCGGGCGGCTGAGTCTCCACCATCGCGCGGTGGCGTCAGCAAACAAGAACGCCCGGCCGAAGCCGGGCGTCGTGTGTTCCGCCGCGTGCGGCCGGATGGCCGAGATGCCGTGCGGTTCGCGGTGGCGGGACGTGATCGCCCCGCGCCCCGGGCTTACAGACCGCAGAAGCAGTACGCCAACGCCTTCACCGGCACACCTCGGGTCGGCTTGATCGCCCCCTGGATGAAGCGCAGGTCCTGGGCGGCCTGCGGCATGGCCTGCGCGACCAGCGCCTGCACCAGCGAGGAATCCTTCAGCAGCGCCGCACCGATGCGGCTCTGGGCGAATCCGGCGAAGAACTGCTCGAACGGCGAACCGGCCTTCTCGATGTAGCGCACGCCGTACGCACCGCGCTTGCCCAACTTGGCGCGCGCGGCGGCGTCATCGATGGCCGCCTGCAGCCCGCCGAGTTCGTCGACCAGGCCGCGGTCCTTGGCCTGCGCGCCGCTCCACACGCGTCCGCGCGCGACCTCGTCGATCTTCGCCACCGGCTGCTTGCGCGCGGCAGCGACCTTGCCGGTGAAATCGCGGTAACCCTTGTCGATGACCGACTGGATCACCTGGCCCACCTCCGGCGACAGCGCACGCGTGATGTCAAACGCGCCGGCAAAGCGCGTGGTGCCCACGCCGTCGGTGCGCACGCCGATCTTTTCCAGCGTGCGCGGAATGGTCGGGATCATGCCGTAGATGCCGATCGAGCCGGTGATGGTGGACGGGTCGGCGTAGATGCGGTCGGCATTCATGCTGATCCAGTACCCGCCCGAAGCGGCCAGGTCACCCATCGACACCACGACCGGCTTGCCGGCGGCCTTCAGCCCTTCCACTTCGCGGCGGATCTGCTCGGAAGGAAACACTTCGCCACCCGGCGAATCCACGCGCAACACCACCGCCTTGACGTGGTCATCGTCGCGCGCCTCGCGCAGCAGTGCCGATGTCGAGACGCCACCGACCGTGCCCGGCGGCTGCTCGCCCCCGGTGATCTCGCCTTCCGCCACCACCACCGCGACCTGGTCGCGACCCGGATCCAACGCATCGAGCTTGGTGTTGACGTGCGCGAGGTAGCCGTCCAGCGAGGCCTGGCGATAGCCGCCCTCGGCATCACCATCGGCAACGCCGCGTTCGATCATCAGCGCATCGAACTCCTCGCGCGTCTTCAGGCCGTCGACCAGCTTCTGCTGCAACGCGTACTTGGCCAGGTCGCCACCGGCCGCCGCGATGCCCGCGGGCAGCGTGTCGATGCCCGCGGTGATCGCGGCCGGGTCGAGCTTGCGTGCCTTGGCCACGTCGGCCACGTAGCGCTGCCACACGTCGTTCATCCAGTACAGGTCGGCTTCCTTGGCCGCTGGCGACGCCGCATCAAGCACGTAAGGCTCGGCGGCGGACTTGTACTCGCCCACCTTGAACAGGTGCACGTCCACGCCGAGCTTGTCCTGCAGGCCTTCGCGGAAGTACTGGCGGTAGCGGCCCAGGCCTTCGAGGAACATGCCGCCCATCGGGTCGAGGTACACCTCGTTGGCCTGCGCGGCGATCAGGTACTGGCCCTGGTCCATCGCCTCGGCGAACGCGACCACCTGCTTGCCGCTGGCGCGCACGCGCGCGACCGCCGCGGCCACCTCGCGACGCGAGGCCATGCCGCCGCCGCCCAGCCGGTCCAGGTGCAGGACCACGCGCTCGATGCGCTTGTCCTTGGCGGCGGCGTCCAGCGCGGCCAGCAGGTCGCGCAGGCGCACTTCGTCCTTGCCATCGCCCATGGCCTTGGCAAACGCGCGCAGGGCCGGATCGACGGTGTACTGCTCGACCAGTTCGCCTTCCGGCGCGATCACCAGCGCGGTGCGGTCCAGCAACGGACGGGTGCGGTCGCCGGCGCCGAGCATGGCCAGGAACAGGATCAGCAAACCGAAGAACACCACGTTGAAGATCAACCGCCGGGTGAAGTTCATCGCATCCCACAGTCCGACCAGCAGGCGGACGATGGGGCCACGGCGAGGGGGTTGGGTGCTCATTTCAGGGGTGCCCTCCACGGGGCGTTGGAA
>CBFGOS010000435.1:0-2115 GCA_965650425.1 uncultured Lysobacter sp.
GATGCCGATTCGCAAGGCGGTGACGGGAGGTCCCGCAGCACCTTCCCCGCCGGACCTGCCTTGGCGGCGCGCTACGCAGGCGGCGCCAACGCGGGGGGCGGCAAGGCGAAGAACGCCGCCACGTCCTGGACGCGGCGGGTCTTGGGCAGCGGCGGGAGCGAGTCGAGGAACTGCCGTCCGTAGCTGCGACCCAGGATGCGCGGGTCGCACAGGACCAGCACGCCACGGTCGGACTCGCTGCGGATCAGTCGGCCAGCCCCCTGCTTGAGCGCAATCACGGCCTGCGGCAGTTGCTCGTCGCGGAACGGGTTGCCGCCCCGGCGCCGCACGGATTCCAGTCGCGCTTCGAACACCGGGTCGTCGGGCGCGCCGAACGGCAGCTTGTCGATGACCACGACACTGAGCGCATCACCCGCCACGTCGACGCCTTCGCGGAAGCTGGCGGCCCCCAGCAGAACGCCGTTGCCTGACTCGCGGAAGCGCTCCAGAAGTACCCCGCGCGGCGCGTCACCCTGCACGAACAGCGGCCATGGGCCGTCCCGGAGCAGCTCGGCGACCTCGCGCAGGGCACGGTGCGAGGCGAACAGGACGAAGGCACGGCCATTGGAGGCTTCGAGCACCGGACGGATGGCGGCGGCCATCGCTTCGCTGTAGTTGCGCGCCATCGGATCGGGCAGGTCGCGTGGCAGGTAACACAGCGCCTGCCGCGGCCAATCGAACGGGCTGGGGGCGAGCAGCGTCGGCGTGCGGGCCGCGCTGAGCCCGAGCTTTATGGCGAAATGCTCGAAGCGCCCACCCACGGCCAACGTGGCCGAAGTGAACACCCAGGCCGCCTGCGACTGGGCGCGGTGTTTCGCCAGGGGCCCGGCGACATCCAGCGGGGTGCGGCTGAGACGGAAACCCTTGGCCGTCAGTTCATACCAGCGGACGCTGTCGGCGTCGTCCTCCGACGCACCATCGCCATCGGCTTCGGATGCGTCGGCCGGCAGGGAAGTCCCGTCGCGCCCTGCGTCCTCATCGATTGCCGCCTCGCCAGCGTCGCTGCCGGACGGATTGGCCGCGCGCGTACGGCCGGCATCGAACTCGGCAAAATCCGCCGCGAAGGGATCCTCTTCGCCCGACGCGTCGGCAGGGAGCATGCGCCAGCGCCGGAGCCGCAACTCGAACTCCTTGGTGCGTGCCGTGCAGCTGTCCAGGCCGGGCGCGCTCTCGCGCACGGGCAGCAGCGCGGCATGCAGGGTGGCCAGCGCCTGCTCCAGCGCGGCCAATGCCTCTTCGACTGCAAGCACTTCGGCCGCACGGCGGCGGGTGGCGCGCACGGGCAGGTCGTCCATCGCCGCGCGCAGGGCGCGTACGGCGTGCTCCAAGCCACGCGCCGGCTCCTGCACCACCGCCAGTGCGCCCGGCGAGGTCTTGCACTCGGTCACCGCATCACGTGCGAGCTCGACGAGTGGCCGTGCACTGAGCGATTCGCCAAAGAACTGCGCGGCAAGATCGGGGAGTTGGTGCGCCTCGTCGACCACGAAAGCCTGGGCCCCCGGCAGTATCTCGCCGAAGCCCTCCTGCTTGAGCGCCAGGTCGGCCAGCAGCAGGTGGTGGTTGACCACCACGATGTCGGCCGCCTGCGCTCGCTGCCGCGCCTGCACCACGAAGCATTCCGAGAAGAACGGGCACTCGCTCCCCAGGCAGTTCTCCGCGGTGCTGGTGACCATGGGCCACAACGGCGAGTCGTCGGCGATCCCGTCCATCTCGGCGAGATCGCCCATGCGGGTACGCCCGGCCCACGCGACGACGCGCTGGAACTGTGCGGCGTGCTCACGCGTGGGGAAGCGGCCCTCGCCCTTGGCCTGCTGCAGCCGGTAATGGCAGACGTAGTTGGAGCGCCCCTTCAGCAACGCGGTCTTTACACCCTTGCCCAGCGCATCCCGCACTCGCGGCAGGTCACGGTGGTAGAGCTGGTCCTGCAGCGCTCGCGTGCCGGTGGAAATGATGGTTTTCAGGCCCGACAGGATGGCCGGGACCAGATAGGCGAAGGTCTTGCCGGTGCCCGTACCCGCCTCGGCCAGCAAGACGCCCCGCCCCTCGAACGCGTCGGCGATCGCAGCGGACAAATCC
>CBFGOS010000436.1:0-2112 GCA_965650425.1 uncultured Lysobacter sp.
GTTCTGGTGGTTGGCCAGCACCGGGTAGTGGCCGTCGTCGCGCAGTGACGCGTCCATCTGCACGTGCACGCGGGTGCCGGTGAAGCGGTCCAGCATCGCGCTGTTGACCCCGATCCAGCTCTCGGCGATGCCGGTCAGCAGCGGGTCGGCGGCGCGGCGCAGGCGATCGGACGGCAGCAGCGCCTTGACCAGTGCGCCGCCAGCGTGGCGTCCAGGCCTTGCGTGCGCGCTAGGCGGCGGGCGTCGGAACGGGCGGCCAAGTACACCGGATCACCCAGCGGGCCCTTGGCCTGCGCCTGCAGCAGCAGCTCCTGGCCAAAGTGGGGCATGGTGGCCCGGTGGTGCCGCTGGTTGAAGTCGACCACTTGCGACAGCGTTGCCACGGGCGCGCCGCTGTTGCGCAGGTAGTGTTCCACACCGGCCTTGAACTCGAAGAGCAGGACCTGGAATTCGGCGTCACGCCATTGGCCCCACGTGGGTACGGTGATGTCGACTACTTCCGCGCCAGCCTTGCGCATATGGGCGATCGCGCGCTCCATCACAGCATCGGTGGCGGGGTGGTAGCCCATCGCCTGACGCACGACGCCCAGGCGCGTTCCGCGCAGGGCGTCTGGCCGCAAGCGGGCCTGATAATCGAAGACGGCGCGGCCGGCGCTGTCGGCGGTAATCGGATCGCGCTCGTCGCGGCCGACCATTACCGACAGCAGTGCGGCAGCATCGGCGACAGAGCGAGCCATCGGGCCCGCCGTGTCCTGCGTGCGCGAGATGGGGATGATGCCGGTGCGGCTGACCAGTCCGACCGTCGGCTTCACGCCAACCAGGGCGTTGGTGGCCGAAGGGCAGATGATGCTGCCGTCGGTTTCGGTGCCCACGCCCAGTGCGGCCAGATTGGCGGCGACGGCCACGGCCGTTCCGGAACTGGAGCCGCATGCATTGCGGTCAAGCACATAGGGGTTGCGGGTCAGTCCGCCGCGGCTGCTCCAGCCAGAGGTGGAGTGCGAGGAGCGGAAGTTGGCCCATTCGCTGAGATTGGTCTTGCCCAGGATCACCGCGCCGGCATCGCGCAGGCGCCGGACGAGATGGGCGTCCGCCTTGGGACGGTGGTCCGCCAGCACCAGCGAGCCGGCGGAATTGGCCATCGGCGTGGCGTCGATATTGTCCTTGAGCAATACCGGGATGCCGTGCAGCGGCCCGCGAACGCGGCCGGCGCGGCGTTCGGCGTCCCGGGTTTCCGCCTCGTGCAGGGCGCGTGGATTGGTTTCAATCACGGCGTTGAGCTTGGGGCCGGCGTCGTCGACGGCGGCGATGCGGTCCAGGTAGGCCTGGGTCAGTGACCGGCTGCTGAGCTCGCCCCGCGCCATGAGCGCCTGCAGGCTGGCCACATCGGCCTCGGCATACGGAAAGTCGTCGCCTGCGGGTGTGGGCGCCGCGGTTTTGTCGGCGTCGCCAAAGGACAGGTTTGGCATGGACGCGCGGTCGCAGGCCACCGTGGCGGCGACCAGCGCAGCCAGGACAAGCAGTCGCATTGCGATTCCCCTTTCGCAGATGTGCCCGCCGAGGATAGCGGTCGCGGAGCGGGTGTCGGCGGACGGCGTGCGCAGAGTGCGACCGCGGTCAACGGATGGCAGGAAGGCGGCGAGGGCGGTTGTGTCGGCGACCGGATGGCCGCGGGCCGGTGGGGTAGCGGAGGTTGCCGCCCTATTGCCGGCGCCTGGCCAGATCGCGTCCCAGCACCCAGACCACCAGCAGGTTGACCGCCAGTACGCTGGCCTCGAGCCAGCCCGGGTGGGACACGAGCGCGTAGAGCTCGAAGGGCAAGTAGACGGCGGCGCCGATGCAGCCCAGCCAGGAGCCCCAGGCCTTGGCGCGCCACAGGCCCCACGCCTCGATGGAGCGCATCAGGGCATACGCAAGGGTGACGGCGATGGCCACCCCCAGCGATTCGGGGTTGATGCCCCGCAGCAGCGAGGCGACCGGCCCGTGCGAGGGGTTGAGATGCAGCTTTACCGCCAACCCGTCCACGGCCTGCTGCAGGGCGAGGGGCCCCGCCCATGCGAGGCCCGCTGCGGCCAGCAGGCCCGTGAAGAACGGGCCCTCGTACTCGGTGCGATG
>CBFGOS010000437.1:0-2111 GCA_965650425.1 uncultured Lysobacter sp.
GGGGAACAGCCCCTCCTCCATGCCGCCGAGGAACACCAGCGGGAATTCCAGGCCCTTGGCGCTGTGCAGGGTCATCAGCTGCACCCCCTCCTCGCCGGCTTGGGCCTGGCCTTCGCCGGCTTCCAGCTGGGCGTAGCTGAGGAAGGCGATCAGCTCGGGCATCGCCGCGTCCATCTCGTCGTCGCCGCGGGTGAAGCGCGAGGCCACCGACACCAGCTCGTCGAGGTTGTCCACGCGCGAGTCGAGCTGGCCGCGCGATTCGTTGAAGTAGTGGTCGCGCAGGCCGGAACGGATCAACGCGTGGTCGATCTTCTCCGGCAGGGTCATCGCCTGCACGTCGTTGTCGATCGTATCGAGCAGGGTGAGGAAGCCGCCCACGGCGTTGCGCGCGCGTGCGGTCAGCCCGCCTTCCTCGACGATGCGCCGCGCCGCCTCCCACAGCGCCACGCTGTCATGGCGCGCACGTCGCCGCACCTCATCCAGCGTCTTCTCGCCGATGCCGCGCGCCGGGGTGTTGACCGCGCGCTCGAAGGCCGCGTCGTCGCTGCGGTTGGCGATCAGGCGCAGGTAGGCCAGGGTGTCCTTGATTTCGGCGCGCTCGAAGAAGCGCATGCCGCCGTACACGCGGAACGGCACCTGCTCGGCCAGCAGCAATTCTTCGAACGCGCGCGACTGCGCGTTGCTGCGGTAGAGCACCGCGCAGTCGCCGTGACTGCCCCCGTCGCGCACCCACTGGCGGATGCGCTCGACCACGAAGCGCGCCTCGTCCATCTCGTTGTACGCGGCGTACAGGTCGATCGGCTCGCCTTCGCCGGTGTCGGTCCACAGCTTCTTGCCGAGGCGGTCAGGGTTGTGCGCGATGACCGCGTTGGCGGCATTGAGGATGTTGGCGCTGGAGCGGTAGTTCTGCTCCAGGCGGATGGTCTGCGCGCCCGGGAAATCCTTAAGGAAGCGCTGCACGTTCTCGACCTTGGCGCCGCGCCAGCCGTAGATGGCCTGGTCGTCGTCGCCGACCACGAACACGTGGCCCGTGTCGCCGGCCAGCACGCGCACGAACGCGTACTGGATGGCGTTGGTGTCCTGGAACTCGTCGACCAGGATCTCGCTGAAGCGGTGGCGGTAATGTGCCAACAGCGCCGGGTTGTCGCGCAGCAGTTCGTGTGCGCGCAGCAGCAGCTCGGCGAAGTCAACCAGACCGGCGCGCTCGCAGCGCTCCTGATAGGTCTCGTAGGCGCGGCGCATCACGTCGGCCCATGGATCGGCGCTGGCCTGAATGTGCTGTGGGCGGCGCCCCTCGTCCTTCTGCGCGTTGATCCACCAGGCGATCTGCCGCGGCGGGAAGCGCACGTCATCCAGCTCCAGTTGCTGCACCACGCGCTTGACCAGGCGCAGCTGGTCGTCGCTGTCCAGCACCTGGAAGCCCTCGGGCAGCTCCGCGTCCTGCCAGTGCAGGCGCAGCAGGCGGTGGGCGAGGCCGTGGAAGGTGCCGACCCACATCCCGCGCGCGCCATGGCGCAGCTGCCCGTCCAGGCGGTGGCGCATCTCGCCGGCCGCCTTGTTGGTGAAGGTCACCGCGAGGATGCCGTGCGTGGGCACGCCGTGGACTTCGTTCAGCCAGGCGATGCGGTGCGTAAGCACGCGGGTCTTGCCGGAACCGGCGCCGGCCAGCACCAGGTAGTGGCCGGGCGCCGCGGACACGGCTTCGCGCTGCGCCGGGTTCAGCGCGTCAAGCAGGTGGGAGACATCCATCGCGCCATTCTACCGGGCGCGGTGCCCCGCCACCCGCCTGAATCGCGCCGCATGGGGACGCCGCGGGGGCGACCCCGGTGGGGCGCACGCGGCTCAGTGATGCGCTTCGTGCTCGCGCTTCGCCGAGACGCCGGTCATCAGCTTGTCGGTCCACGCAATGCCAATGGCCGACAGGATGAACACGCAGTGGATGATGGTCTGCCACATCACGCCTGCGGCCGTCGTTTTGGTGCACAGCGCGGCTGCCGCGGTCAGTTCCGGGGTGCACAGCGGCAGGCCCAACTGCCCCGCCTCGATGAAGGTCTTGAGCAGGTGGATCGAGGAGATGCCGATGATCGCCATCGCCAGCTTCACCTTGAGCA
>CBFGOS010000438.1:0-2081 GCA_965650425.1 uncultured Lysobacter sp.
TGCAGCCCCACCCCTTACCTCCGTGACGTCCGCGAGGCACGCGTCCCCGGAGCCTTCTTCGCAGCCTTGGCGGGCGCGGATTTCCGGGCAGCGGTCTTGCGTGCCGGGGCCTTCTTCGCCGGGGTTCGTTGCTTGCTCTCCAGACTCTTCTGCAGCAGGGCCATGAAATCCACCACGTTGGTGGCCGCATCCTCGTGGTGCGGCACCTCCTCCTGCGCGATACGCGTGGTAGCGCCCTTGGCCTTGATGCGCTTGCGAATGATCGCTTCGAGCCGCGCACGGAATTCGTCGTGGTATTCGTCCGGCTGCCACTTGGCCGCCATGGATTCGATCAGGCTGCGCGCCATCTCGGCTTCCTTGGCGGTGATTCGGAAATCAGCCGCCTTGCCGCTGGGTAGCTTGTACTCGTCTGGCTCAACGAGCTCTTGCGGGTAACGCAGCATCATCAGAACGAGCGCATCCCCTTCCGGCACCACAGCGCACAGATACTCGCGCGTGCGTATCACCACCCGTGCCACGCCTGCCTTGCCGGTCACCTTCAGGGTTTCGCGCAGCAGCACGTAGCCCTTTTCCGCCTTCTTGCCCGGCACCAGGATGTATGGCTTCTCGTAGTAGCGCAGGCCGATTTCGTCACGATCGACGAATGCCTCCACATCGACCGAGTCGTGGGACTGCGGTGCGGCGGAAGCGATGTCCTCCTTTTCCACCACCACGTAGCTGCCCTTGTCGTACTCAAAGGCCTTGATGATGTCTTTCCACGGCACTTCCTCGCCGGTGTCGGCGTTGACGCGTTCGAAGCGGATTGGCTTGCGATCGCGAGAGTCCAGCATGCGGAAGCTGAGGTCCACCTTGCGTTCGCCCGGCATCAGCGACACCGGGATGTTCAGCAGGCCGAAGGACAAGGTGCCTGACCAGATCGGGCGGGCCATGGGAGAGCTCCGAAAAGCAGTTTTCCCTGATTCTCCGGACTAGAGGCGGAAACCCGCGTGAAGCATGCCGAGGCGCGCACCGGGTGGGCGCGCACCCGCAGGTGACGCCTATACAGCGGCGCCGCGGCTGGTCGTGCAGCCGGCCAACGAAGCCCCGCGTCTTGCGGCGACATCCGCGAGAATGGCTTCCACCGCATCAAGCGACACCGGCTTGGTGAGGTGTGCCCGGAAGCCCACCGCTTGCGTTGCCGCCCGGTCCTCGGGCAATCCGTAACCGGTCAGGGCGACCAGTTCACTCGCCACGCCTCCCGAACGCAAGGCTTGCGCCAGTTCCAGGCCCGACATCCCAGGCAAGCCCAGATCCAAGAAGGCGACATCGGGACGCTCTCGCTGGATCATCTCCAATGCCCCATCGCCATCGAAAGCAACGCTGCACGCGTGACCAAGCCGCGAAATCACCATCTGCAGGGTGTTGGCTGCATCGCGATTGTCATCGACCACGACCACCTTCAGGCGCACCTGCTCAGGCCTATCTACCGCACTTGGAGTGGGCATGTCCCCACTTCCCTGCTCAGGCGAAAGCAACGGCAGCCGAATCACGATCTCGGTGCCCAATCCGCGCTGGCCAATACTGAACGCGCTGACCTTGCCGCCATGGCACTGGACAAGCTGCTGGACCAGGCTCAGCCCCAAACCCAAGCCACCCTGTCGGTTCTGCGGGTCTTCTTCACCTTGCACGAACAGGTTAAACACGTCCTGCAACTTGCCGGGCGGAATGCCGGGCCCGTTGTCGGCGATCGACACTTCGACCTCATCCCCCACTCGCGCCATCACCACCTTCACGGTCCCGCGCTCGGGGGTGAACTTGGCCGCGTTGTTGAGCACGTTGTTGAAGACCTGCACCAAACGCGCACGGTCCCCCGACACGCGTAGATCCGGGTCGCCAACATCAAAGCGGACGTGGTGCTGCTTCGCACGCAGCATGGGGCCCGCCGCTTCCAACGCATCGCTGAGCACGTCGCGCACCGACACTGGCTCACGCTGCAGCGCGATCTTGCCGCTGGTGATGCGTCCCACATCCAGCAGGTCATCCACCAGGCGCCGCATCTGGCGCAACTGGCGGTCCATGACGTCGGCGGCCATCCGCCCGGT
>CBFGOS010000439.1:0-2081 GCA_965650425.1 uncultured Lysobacter sp.
GACCGCCGAGGCGGTGGCTGCCGCGCTGCATGAGACTGCCGAGGCCTGCGGCCTGGGCATGGGCAAGGTTGCCCAGCCGATGCGCGTGGCCATCACCGGAACCCAGGTCAGCCCGGACATCTCGCACACCGTGTACTTGGCCGGCCAGGCCGAGGCGGTGAAACGCATTGATGCCGCGCTTGCAAAGCTGCCGGCGAGCGCCTAAATCAGGGGCATGAGCCACTCCCACGCCTGCACCGACCCCCAACACCACGTCCACGACGGCAACGCCTTCGTGGTCGAGGTGGAGCGGGCGTGCGAAGCGCGTGGTCTGCGGCTCACGCCGCTGCGCGCCAGCGCACTGCGCTTGATTGCCGACTCGGGCCGGCCGATGAAGGCCTACGACCTGCTCGACCTGATGAAGCAGACCCACGACGCGGCCGCACCGCCGACGGTGTACCGCGCACTCGATTTCCTGCTTGAGCACGGCTTCATCCACAAGCTGGCCTCGATCAACGCCTTCGTCGCCTGTCATCACCCGGGCGCGCCCGCACATGCGGTGCCGTTCCTGATCTGCGACCAGTGCCAGTCCGCCACCGAGCTGGAGGACGAAGGTATCGTGCAGACGCTGGATGCCCGCGCGCGTGCGCTGGGTTTCACGCCGCGCAGCCAGACGCTGGAAGTGCATGGTGTGTGTGCCGACTGCGCGGCTGCTGACACGGCGCGCGGCTGATCCACCCGGCACGCGCGGCGGTCGCCCCGCGACGGCGTCCGTCACCGGCCAACCTGCCATGCCGGTGGCCGTGGCCTAACCCCGTGCTTCGCGCTCCTGCAGCAAGCGCTCGATCAGCGCCAGTTGCCGATGCTGTTCCACCAGCAGCGCCGCCAGCTGTTCGTCACGCATGCGGTCCAGCTTTTCGTGCAGAGCCATGATCTCCAGCTCGGCCTTGAGGTTGACCTCGTAGTCGTGCGCGGCGGTGACGCGGTCTTTTTCCGCCTGCCGGTTCTGCGACATCATGATCACCGGCGCCTGCACCGCCGCCAGCATCGACAGGATCAGGTTGAGGAAGATAAACGGGTAGGGATCGAACGGATGGCGCAGCAACACCACCGTGTTGATCAAGACCCACGCGGCCAGCACCAGCATGAACAGGAGGATGAAGCCCCACGAGCCGCCAAACCGCGCGATCTGGTCCGCCAGGCGCTGGCCAAAGGTCAGGCGCTCCTCGTAGTCGGCGTGTGGGTCGCGTGACAGCGGTGGCCGGCGCGAAAGCCGCTCGAGCAGGCTGCGTTCGAGCGCGGTAAGGTCGACGCGGCCGTGCTCCAGCAACGTCTGGGCAAGTTGGCGGATCTGTTCGCTCATGGCCGGGTCCTTTTGCAGGTTGCCGCCAGTCTAGAACGCTTGGAGTGTGGCTCGCGCGGGGCCACCGTGGGTGCATCCGCCTACGCCGGCGCCGCCTCCAGACCCAGTCGGCGCTCGCGGATGGGCAGGTTGAGGGCCGCCGCCGCCACGGCGAGCGCCATGTCCGCGTACCACATCCACGTGTAGTCGCCGAAACGCTCCATGACCACGCCGCCGACCCAGGCACCGAAGAAGCCGCCGATCTGGTGCGACAACAGCGTCAACCCGAACAGCGTGCCCAGGTACCGTGGGCCGAACAGCTTGGTGACCAACCCGGCGGTGGGCGGCACCGTGGCCAGCCAGGTCAGGCCCAACCCGGCGGAGAACAGGAAGAAGGTCATCGGCGTGGGCGGCGAGAGCAGGTACACGCCGATCAGGAGCGCGCGGCTGGCGTACATGCCGGCCAGGATGTATTTCATGCGGTAGTGCTGGCCCAGCCAGCCGGCCGCCAGGCTGCCGCCGACATTGAACAGTCCGATCAGCGCCAGGCTGATTGCCGAGACATTGGCGGAAAGACCGCACATCGCGATCTCGGTGGGCAGGTGCGTGACCAGGAACGCCACGTGCACGCCGCAGGTAAAGAAGCCCAGGTGCAGGCACCAGTAGCTGCGGTCGCCTGCGGCGATGCGCAGTTGTTCCCTCAGTCCAATTCCGGCGGCGGCCGCCGTACCCGGCGCCGCTGTCGCGGGCGCGGTGCGCC
>CBFGOS010000440.1:0-2075 GCA_965650425.1 uncultured Lysobacter sp.
GCCGTGGCCGTGGTAGCAACCCTCGAACTTGACGATGCGCGAACGCCCTGTCGCGCCGCGCGCAAGACGGATCGCCGACAGCGTCGCCTCTGTGCCCGAGTTCACCATGCGCACCATCTCGCAGCTCGGCACGATGCGGGTGATCGCCTCGGCCATCGTCACTTCCAGCGCATTGGGCACGCCAAAACTCAGGCCGTCGCGCATGGTCTTCGCGACCGCGTCCAGTACCAGCGGGTGCGCATGTCCCGCGATCATCGGCCCCCACGAACCGACATAGTCGACGTAGCGGTTGCCATCCACGTCCTGCAGGTACGCCCCCTCCGCGCGCTGTGCGAAGAACGGCTCACCGCCCACCGAGCGGAAAGCCCGGACCGGCGAATTGACGCCGCCGGGCAGCAGTTCCAGGGCGCGGGTGAAAAGGGCGTGGGAGCGTTCGGTATTCATGGTCAGCCTTGGTGAATGGGTCCGCGGGGCGAACCGCGCAACAGAAATGAGGGGGGTGCCGCGGAGGCGTCACACCGCGGCATCCGCCGAAGTGTAGTGATCGAAACAGCGGCGGTAGGCGTCGACGGCCGCAGCGGGATCGGGCGCATCGAAAATCCCGGAAATCACCGCCAGCAGTTCGCAGCCAGCGTGGGTCAGCGTGCGCGCATTGTCAGGCGTGATGCCCCCGATCGCCACCCGTGGCACGCCGAGCGGCAGGCTGTCGCGCAGCAGGTCCAGCGACGCGCGGCGCGCCAGGGGCTTGGTCGGCGAAGGGAAGAATGCGCCGAAGGCGACGTAGCTGGCCCCTGCCTCCACCGCCGCCCGCGCGAGCTGCAGCGAGTCGTAGCACGACGCGCCGAGGATCGCCGTAGGGCCCAAGGCCTTGCGCGCAGCGACCAGTTCGCCGTCGTGCTCGCCGACGTGCGCCCCGTCCGCGCCGATCTCGGCCGCCAACCGCCAGTCATCGTTGACGACCAGCGGCACGCCGTAGCGCGCGCACGTTGCCTGCAGCATCTGCGCCTGCGTGCGTCGCACGGTGTCGCCGACGCCCTTGTTGCGGTATTGCAGCAGCGAGACGCCGGCAGCCAGCACCACTTCCACCCGCGCCAACAGGCGACCCGTGTCCGGTTCGTCCGGGGTGATGGCATACAGGCCGCGACGCGGCCATGGAGGCGTCATGGGCAACTTCCTTGGTCGCGGGCCCGGTGGGACAATGCCCGCCCGCAATCCGACCATTATCCGCCCATGACCGACCTCGCCGCGACCACCCCGTTTCGCACCTGGATGTGCGTTGTCTGCGGCTTCATCTACGACGAAGCGCTGGGACTACCGGAGGAGGGCATCGCTCCCGGGACGCGGTGGGCGGATGTCCCCGAGTCCTGGACCTGCCCCGATTGCGGCGTGACCAAGGACGACTTCGAGATGACCGAAGTCTGATCCATTTACCGCGCCCAGGCGGCCGCACCGCCTCGACGCGGCTTCATGCAGGGGTGTGTCCTTGAGTACGCCAGTCCCGCCTCCCGTGTGCCGTCCCCGGGAACTCACGGCACCTCAATGCCCGGACCGAAAGTGAGTTCTGCACCGTCTTTCAGGTCCAGCTTCCTTGCCTCGCCGGCATTCAGCTCGAGCACAAAGCGTGCGGGCCCCGAACTGGGGTAGGCCGGGCACCCATCGCCCAGGGTGCAAGGCGGTACGTCCCGCTGTTGCGACACCAGCCGCCGCGCCTCGTCGAAGTACAGGATGTCCAGCGCGATCCGCGTGTTTTTCATCCAGTAAGCCTGGATTTCCTCGCGATCATGGATGAAGAGCATGCCCCGGTCGCTTGGCATCGTGTCGCGGAACATCAGGCCACGCGCCCGCTCGGCATCGTCATCGGCAACCTCCACGGAATACCGCGCGCCTGCCACCTCCACCCACGGCGACGGTGGAGCGGTAGCGCAGCCCGCCAGACCCGCGGACATCGTGAAAACGGCGGCAAGCAGTGCGGTGCGCATGGGCGGTTCCTAAACGGGGCAGGAGTCCAAAGTTCGCCGTGATCCGGGTGGCGGGTCAAGGTCGCGCCACGCAGCGCGTCGGGACCCGGCATGATC
>CBFGOS010000441.1:0-2074 GCA_965650425.1 uncultured Lysobacter sp.
GGGACTGGTGTGCCTGATCATCGCGCCCATCGCGTGGGCTTGGGGCTCGATCTGGAGCCGCGACCAGGACTTGCCTGGCCCCTTCATGTCGGCCGCGGGACAGATGCTGACCGGCAGTGTGTGGATGCTGCTGGCGGCGCTGGTCACCGGAGAGCGCTTCGACGGCCTGCCCTCGGGCGGGGCGACGGCGGCGATGCTGTACCTGGTGGTGGCCGGTTCGATCTTCGGCTTCACTGCCTATATCTGGTTGCTGCACCACGTGCGTCCCGCGCTGGCCACCAGCTACGCCTACGTCAACCCGCCGATTGCGGTGCTGTTTGGCGCGCTGCTGGCGGGCGAACGCTTCACGGCGCATGACCTGGGCGCGATGGCGGTGATCCTGGCGGGCGTGGTGATCATCACGTTGGCCAAGGCGCGTGCCGCCAAGCCGGTGGAACCGCCCGCCGAATCCGAGCCCGCGGCATGAGCGCAGGCACCCGCATCGACCGCGCCGGTTTGTGGGGCGCGGTGGCCTCGTTCGTGCTGTGGGGGCTGATGCCGCTCTACTGGCACCTGCTCAAGGTGGTGCCGTCGCTGCAGATCGTGTTGCACCGGATCGTGTGGAGCGCGTTGCTGGTGGCGTTGTGGCTGGTGGTCACGCAGGGTGGCGGCTGGTGGCGCAAGGTGAAGGCGCGACCGCGCGCGGCGGCGCTGCTGGGCGTGACCAGCGTGCTGATCACCTTCAACTGGGGCCTGTACATCTGGGCGGTGAATGCCGGCCACGTGATCGAAGGCAGCCTGGGCTATTACATCAACCCGCTGGTCAACGTGGTGCTGGGCGTGCTGGTGCTGCGCGAGCGCCTGAACGTGGCGCAGTGGGTGGCGGTGGGCCTGGCCGGCGCGGGCGTGCTGTGGCTGACGTTCGCGCTGGGTCAGTTGCCGTGGATCGCGTTGGGGTTGGCGTTCTCGTTTGCCGCGTACGGGCTGCTGCGCAAGATCCTGGCGGTGGATGCGGTGATCGGGCTGGGCGTGGAAGGCGCGTACCTGTTCCTGCCGGCGTTGGTGGCGCTGGTGTGGCTTGAAGTGTCGGGCCAGGGCCACTTCGCCTCGGGTTGGGGCTTGGGCATCGACCTGCTGCTGGTGCTGGGTGGCGCGCTGACCGCGTTGCCGCTGATCGGTTTCGCTTTTGCCGTGCGACGCGTGCCGTACACCATCGTCGGCATGCTGCAGTACATCTCGCCGACGTTGCAGCTGCTGGTCGGCGCGCTGGTGCTGGGCGAGGCCTTCCCACGTGAGCGGATGCTGGGCTTCGCGCTGATCTGGGCGGGCCTGGCGGTGTTTGCGTTTGACGGATGGCGGCAATCGCGGCGCCGGGTGCCGGCCGCCAGGACGCCGTTGGAGCAGTGAGCGATCAGGTCGCGCGCAGCGCCTCGGTCACCGGAATCCTTGCCGCGCGCAACGCGGGCATCAGCCCGCCCAGGAAGCCGATCAGCAACGCCCACGCCAAGCCCTGCACGAGCAACGCGGGTGTGACCGCGAAGTTGAAAGCCACCTGGGTGAACGAGCCGGGGCTAAGTGTCGACACGCTGTAGCCATTGAACATCAGGTAGGCCAGCAGCGCACCGAGCAGTCCGCCGGCTACCGCCAGCACCAGCGCCTCGGCCATCACCGAGGCAATCACCGGCACGCGGCCGAAGCCCAGCGCGCGCAGCGTGCCGATTTCGCGCGTGCGCGCCGACACCGCCGAGTACATGGTGTTCAGTGCACCGAACAAGGCGCCGATCGCCATGATCACGGTGATGACGTTGGTCAGCAGGCGGATCAGGAAGGTCAGCGTCTCAGACTGCTTGCTGAAGTACTCCAGCTCCGGCGTCACATCGACCGTGAGCTGCGGGTCGTTCTTCAGCCGCTCGTGGAAACCGTCGAACGCCGCCAGGCTGGTCATCTGCGCCAGCACCGATGAATAGCCGCTGCGGTCGAAGGCGTTCTGCACCGATTCGGTGTCGGCCCACAGCTCGGATTCGTGGCCGTCGCCATCGGACTCGAACACCCCGACGATGCGCCAATCCGAGCCCTTGAAGCGCAGGGTGCGGCC
>CBFGOS010000442.1:0-2073 GCA_965650425.1 uncultured Lysobacter sp.
CCGCGCTGGACGAACTCAACGCCCAGACCGAGGCCATCGCCCGCGCCGCCATCGAAGCCTTCGCCGATCCCGACGTCGACCCCAACCTGGTCGAACGCCACCGCGACGAACTGGATGAGAAGCAGCCCGACCTGGTCGAACGCCTGATCCTCTGCGCCAAGCGTGCCCAGGGCGCCGACCACGAACTGGCCAACCTGCTGCCCGAGGCGTGGCGCGGCCTGAGCCAGTACGGCAAGGACCACGGCCTGGCCATCGACCTGGAGCCGCAGGACTGGCGCGCCGCGGGCAAGTTGCTGCGCATGGACATCGACCACCTGCGCGGCACCGAGCTGGTGGAACACCAGGCCGCCGCCGAAGAGGCCTACACCACCGCCGTCAGCACCTTCCGCTCCAACGTCGCCTCGGCGCTGTACGACAACTTCACCCGCCTGCGCCACCAGGTCGAGACGCTCAACCGCACACTCTCGCGCAGCCCCGCGTTCTCCAACAACGAACGCTACCGCTTCCGCTACGACGTGCTGCCCGAGTTGCGCGAGCTGCACGCCTTCATCAAGCGCGCCGCCGAAGTGGGCGAAAGCGACAACCTGTTCGGCACCGCGGGCAAGGTGCCCGCCGCCTTCCGTGAGTTGATCGAAGACCAGGCCGGCCCCGCCCGCCCCTCGCCACTGGACGACTACCGCCGCTTCTTCCACTTCGAGGTGGACATCCGCCAGGAGGATCGCGTCATCGGCACGCTCAGCGAACGCATGCGCTCCGGCTCCGGCGGCGAGCACCGCGCCCCGCTCTACGTCATTGCCGGCGCCGCACTCGCAGCGGCCTACGGCAAGGCCGAGGGCCAACAAGGCGGCATCGGCGTGATCATGCTCGACGAGTTCGGCGACAAGATCGACGCACAGAACGCCCGCGCCACCACCCACTACCTGCGGTCACTCGGCCTGCAGCTGGTGCTGGCCGCGCCCGACACCGCGCAGGGAACGCTCACCGGCGTGCTGGACAGCTACATCGAGCTGTTCCGCGACGGCGGCATGCTGCAGGTGGAACAGGTGCGCGTGCGCGAAGCCGGTCGCGAATTGCTGGAAAGCGATCAGTTCGCCATCCACCCCGAACTGCTGGAACGCGAAGTAGAGCGGATCGTCGCCGAGCACGCGGACGTCAGCTGATCCACGCCGTCGAAGCCAAGGACGGCATTCCGGTTTTCAAGGCCATCGTTGTTCCCGTATCGGAACAATGAGTGACGTAATGAAGCATTAACATCCTCGCCAGAACGCCTATCTTGTGTCCCACGGCGGCAGCAGCCCCGGGCATTTCGCCCCAGCCTGCCGCCCAGCACCGGCTCCCTCCCCCCTTTATCGCCGGGCTGAATCAGGAGACACAGAGATGAGCAAGAACAAGGTCCTGAGCGCTTCCCTTCTCGCCCTGCTGGCAGGCGCCAGCGCCTTCGGCGCCAATGCCGCGGACGACAAGGGCTTCTACGCTGGCGCCGGCGTCGGCCAATCGTTCGTCGATGAGGCCGGCTATGACGATGAAGACACCGCCTTCTCGGTGTTCGGCGGGTACCAGTTCAACCGTTACTTCGCGGTCGAAGGCGCCTACACCGACTTCGGCAAGATTGAGCCGGAAGCGCTGAGCAGCGACCTGGAAGCCGATGCGGCGTCCATCACCGCCGTCGGCATCGTGCCGATCACCGACAAGTTCTCCGCGTACGCCAAGGCGGGCTTCAGTCGCTGGAACCTCGACACCGAACTGCCGGCCGTGACAGGCACGCAGGACGATAGCGGCACCGATCCGACCTACGGTCTCGGCGTGCAGTACAACATCACTGACGCTGTCTCGCTGCGTGGCGAATACAACCGCTTCGAAGTCGAAGACATCGACCTGGATGTGGCGCAGTTGCAGGTGCGTTACAGCTTCTGACGTTGGGACCCTTCGGCCGCCGACCTCATCGGCGGCCGAAGAACTCGCGACATCGTCCAGAAAAAAAAGGCCCGGTTTCCCGGGCCTTTTTCGTGCAATCAAGTTGGCGTCCCCACGGGGATTCGAACCCCGGTCGCTACCGTGAAAGGGTAATGTCCT
>CBFGOS010000443.1:0-2071 GCA_965650425.1 uncultured Lysobacter sp.
CCTGGCGGAAAGGTATGGGGGCGGTGGGCGGAAGCCCACCACAACGGCCCCGGAAACAGCCGCGACCTTATCCACAACCCGCCGCTGCGCCCATGAGGCCCAAAAAAGCCCGCCTCCTATCGGCGAGGCGGGCCATCGCTACCGCTTAAGGCTAGAACCGCCCGGCCGTGGTGGCACCTTCGCTCGGCGTCAGGCTGTTGTTCGCCCCGCTCTGCCATTGCCGCACCTGGGTGGCGTTGGCCTCGTTGCGGATCAGGCATTTCCATTCCACCGTCTGCCCGGCCGGCACGGCGATACGGCCCTTCCAGGTCGGATAGCTGCTGGTGTCGGTCAGCCGTGCCGCGGAGGCCGGGCTCCAGTTGCCGAGCTGGCTGACGTTGCCTACCGCGTAGACGCTGTCACCGGGTTGCGTCACGCCGTTGTCGCAGCGGAAGTTCACATTGACCAGACCTCCCTCGCCACCGTCATTCCCGCCACCATTGCCGGTGCCGCTGCGCCATACGCGCACCTGGCCATTGCTGGTATTGACTGCTTCGCTGAAGCTGCCGCTGGCGACCTGGCCGGGATTGCCCAGGTCGGAGTTGAGCGCCACCACCAGGGTCTGCTGGCTGCCGGTCACCGTGGCGACCAGGCCACTGAAGCCGCTGTGGAAGCTGATCGCCGAATCGGCGCGCACGCCGGCGGTGCGCCGCACCTGGATCAGTTGGCGGATGAAGTCGCGGTAGCCCCAGTCGTACATGTGCGACCAGTACACCACCGGCGTGCCGGGGCTGGTAAGGATGTAGGCGTAGGCCTGGCGGATCAGCCCGTCCTGCAGCGCCCAGTGATGCTGGCCACCGTTCTGCCCGGGCGAGTAGCCGGTGTCGTGGTTGTCGACGAAGGTCACCGCCACCTCGCGCCAGCGCGGATCGGGGTTGCCGTTCAGGCCGTGCTTCCAGTCGGCGACCGAGCCGTTCTGCATGCGCTCCTTGAGGGCGAAGTCGAACACCGGGCATTTGGCCCGGTCGGACCAGTCCTTGATGATCTGCTGCCAGCTCGCCGTGTTGCGCCAGTCCCAGCTCGGATATTCAGAGGGGCCTTTCCACAGCTCGCCGACGCAGAAGCTGCTGTCGGCGCTGTCGCTCATCCAGCTGTCGACCCGCTCGGGCGCGTAGCCGCGCACGAAATCGAAACGAAAGCCGCCAGCGCCGTACTGACCGCGCAGGTTGGCGAGTTCGTCGCGGAACATGCCGTAGACCTGCGGATGACTGGTATTGAGGTCCGCATCGCCGCCGATGAAGCGGTCGCCGTCGTCGCAGTCATTGGGGTAGTTGCCCGGGTCGGCGCAGTCGTTGCGCCAGAAGCCCTGGCCGGCCGGCAGGTTGATTTCCTTGTTCGGGTAGCCGCGGTTCATGTGGTTGGGCACCACGTCGTAGAGCACCTTCACCCCGGCACCGCCGAGCGCGCCGGCGGCCTGGCGCAGCTGGGCGTCGCTGCCGTAGCGGCCGTTCTTGTTGAAGTCGTGCCAGAAGTAGCCTTCGCCGCCGCCGGACTTGCCGCCGTCGGTCCAGCTGGAGAAGTCACGCCAGGGCACCGGCATCCAGATTGCCGAGAAGCCGTCGGCGGCGATGGTCGCGGCCTGCTGGCGGAGGATGTTGTACCAGTCGTTGGGCGCCTCGCGGACGACGTTCCAGTGGAAGCCCTGGAGGATGATTTCGTCGCCGCCGTGGTAGCGCACGGCGTTGGGGCTTTTGCCGGCCTGATCGGCCATTGCCGGCAACGGCAGCAGGATTGCCGCCAATACGGCGGCACGCAGGATGTGGCTCATCGCAATACTCCGGTTCTTGTGCTTGTACGGGTAGCCGACGGCAGAGCCGCCGGACGAGGATGAACGCCGGTCGGAGCATCGACCGGCCCGCGCAGGCTGCTCCTGCACGCCACCGTCACCAACCTCCCCCGCCCAGTTGCCGGCGGCGTAGTGGCCAGGCCGAAGGCGGCTGGCAATCATCTGCGCCCCTCTCGTCCCAGCCCCGCCCCGGGGATTACGCCGCTCTCATCCTGATTACGCCCTGGCGCTGCGCCAGCGCCTCGG
>CBFGOS010000444.1:0-2049 GCA_965650425.1 uncultured Lysobacter sp.
CGACGGCAAGCTGCGCGAGGACTGGGACAAGCTGATCCGCAAGCTCAGCGAGTGACCCCGCGCATCCAAGGGTGGAGCACGCGCCTTGGACCCCATCGCCGCCCGCGACCCGCTGCGCCCCAGGCCAGCGGGTCGATTGCATTGGGCCAGCCCGAACGTCCTGTGCGCCAGGGGAGGTCCGCCAATCACGCCTGCCATCCCGGCCTGGCAGACCTTGTCTCGCTTGCCCGCCTTCGCCGCACTCACCCCCACCGCCAATCGCTTCGCTCATCTCGCGCTGCATGCGCGTCAGGTCACGCGCGGGCGGGGTAGTGCTGCCCTCCTGCTCCACGAGCCAGGGAAGCGCGCCAGACGGCCGCCAGAGGGCCTCGGGAGGCGTACGCTGGGCTTGGGGCACCCTCGGTGTCGGAAGCTCTGTCCGGGGGCACCCTGGGCGGGGAAACGCCCACGCCCAGCACTAGTGGTCGGAAACCAAGCAAAGTGCTTCAGATTGTGGAAAATGGCGGGAGTGCATCGGTTCTGGGAATCCTGTGGTCGGGGCGCGGACAATTTGTGGATAACTGAGCCCCCCGGCCGGACCCGAAAAATTGTCCACAGCTTGTGCGCACACAACCGGGTCCGTTATACAGCCGTTTGCACTGTCGAAATTTTCATGTAAATCAATAGCTTGTTTTGGTTTTCCCGCGTTTTTCGCGACTCCACCACCACTAAGTTATTGATTTATTCAACAACTTGATCTTGGAAAGGGGAGCGGGTCCGCATGCGTTTCAGCCTGCAACGCGAAGTGTTTCTCAAGCCGTTGGCTCAGGTGGTCAACGTCGTCGAGCGCCGCCAGACGCTCCCGGTGCTCGCCAACCTGCTGGTCCAGGTCAAGGACGGCCAACTCTCGCTGACCGGCACCGATCTCGAAGTCGAGATGGTGTCGCGCATCGCCGTTGACGACGCCCAGGACGGTGAGACCACCATTCCGGCGCGCAAGCTGTTCGAGATCGTTCGCGCCCTGCCCGATGGCAGCAAGGTCACCATCAGTCAGAGCGCGGAGAAGATCACCGTGCAGGCCGGACGCTCGCGCTTCACCCTGTCCAGCCTGCCGGCCAACGACTTCCCGTCGATCGAAGAGATCGAAACCACCGAGCGCGTCCGCGTGCCGGAGGCCTCGTTGAAGGAACTGATCGAGCGCACCGCGTTCGCCATGGCCCAGCAGGACGTGCGCTATTACCTCAATGGCCTGTTGTTCGACCTGCGCGAGAGCTCGCTGCGCTGCGTGGCCACCGACGGCCACCGCCTGGCGCTGTGCGAGGCGCAGCTGGAAGGCGGCGCCCAGACCAAGCGCCAGATCATCGTTCCGCGCAAGGGCGTCACCGAATTGCAGCGCCTGCTGGAAGGCGGCGACCGCGAGATCGAGATCGAGATGGGCCGCGGCCACATCCGGGTCAAGCGTGACGATGTCACCTTCACCAGCAAGCTGATCGACGGACGCTTCCCCGACTACGAGGCCGTGATCCCGATCGGCGCCGACAAGGAAGTGCGCATCGACCGCGAGGTGCTGCGTGCCTCCCTGCAGCGTGCCGCGATCCTGTCCAACGAGAAGTACCGCGGTGTTCGTATCGAAGTGTCCCCGGGACAGCTGAAGATCAGCGCGCACAACCCGGAGCAGGAGGAAGCGCAGGAAGAGGTCGAGGCCGAAACCCGCGTCGATGACCTGGCGGTGGGCTTCAACGTCAACTACCTGCTCGACGCCCTGTCCTCGCTGCGGGATGAGCACGTGGTGCTGGCCTTGCGCGATGCCAATTCCTCGGCCCTGGTGCGCGAGGCGTCCAACGAGCGTTGCCGCCACGTGGTGATGCCGCTGCGGCTGTAACCGGGCCCGGGATCGGGTTGTTCCACGTGGAACAACATTGACCTGTCCCTCCCGCGCCAGCCATGTGGACGCCCGGCTTGCCCGGGCGTCCTTCTTTCTGCTTCCGTAGCCTGCCATGCACGTGACCCGCCTCAATATCCGCCACCTGCGTCGTTTCGACGAGGTGCAGCTGTTGCCGGGGTCCGGAC
>CBFGOS010000445.1:0-2041 GCA_965650425.1 uncultured Lysobacter sp.
CCCATGCGCAGCATTTCGTCGGCTTCGTCCAGCACCAGGCAGCGCAGCTCGGACAGGTCCAGGGTGCCGCGGTCCAGGTGGTCGATCACGCGGCCCGGTGTGCCCACCACGACGTGCACGCCGCGCTTGAGCGCCTGCAGCTGCGGGTAGTAACTCTGGCCGCCGTAGATCGGAAGCACGTGGAAGCCCGGCATGTTCACCGCGTACTTCTGGAACGCCTCGGCCACCTGGATGGCCAGTTCGCGCGTGGGCGCGAGCACCAGTGCCTGCGGCTTGGACTGCTTCGGGTCGATCTGCGCCAGCACCGGCAGCGCGAAGGCAGCCGTCTTGCCGGTACCGGTCTGCGCCTGGCCCAGCACGTCGCGGCCTTGCAGCAGCGGCGGAATGGTCGCGGCCTGGATCGGCGAGGGCGTCTCGTAGCCCACGTCGGACAGGGCCTTGAGCAGCGTCTCGGGCAGGCCCAGGTCGGTGAACTTGATGGAGGGGGTGTCGGCGGATTCGGTCGTTGCGGGCGTCTCGGCGCTCATCGCTAAGTCTCGTTGGCGCCGGCGCAAGGGCCGGTCGGGGACCGCACAGTTTACCCGTCTGCTGAACGGGGCGTGTGATGTGGCAGGAAACCGCCGCCAACGCACCCCCCGAAGGACGGGCGGACGGACGCCTGCATTGTGCATGGGAACGCGATGCAGCCTGGGTTTCGGCCTGCTGTGGGACACTGGCCGCTGGATATTCCACCCGCCCCGTCGCATGCCCCCACTTCGCTTCGACAACGCCTTCCTGCGCGAACTGCCCGGTGACCCGGAGGTCGGCCCGCGCGTGCGGCAGGTGGAAGGCGCGCTGTGGTCGCGGGTCGCACCCACCCCGGTGGCCGCGCCGAAATTGCTGGCGTACTCGGCGGAAATGGCCGCGCGACTGGGGTTTGGCGACGCCGACGTGGCCGCCCCAGAGTTCGCCCGGGTCTTTGCCGGCAACGCGCTGATGCCAGGGATGGACCCCTATGCCGCCAACTACGGCGGCCACCAGTTCGGCCACTGGGCGGGTCAACTGGGCGACGGCCGTGCCATCACCCTCGGCGAGGCGGTCATTGACGCCGGCGAACGCTGGGAGCTGCAACTCAAGGGTGCGGGCATGACCCCGTACTCACGGACGGCTGACGGTCGGGCGGTGCTGCGTTCCTCCATCCGCGAATTCCTGTGCAGCGAGGCCATGCACCACCTCGGCGTGCCGACCACGCGCGCGTTGAGCCTGGTCGGCACCGGCGAGGGCGTGGTCCGCGACATGTTCTACGACGGCCATCCGGAGGTGGAGCCGGGCGCCATCGTGTGCCGCGTTGCGCCGTCGTTCATCCGCTTCGGCAACTTCGAGCTGCCGGCCTCCCGCGGCGACTTCGACCTGCTCCGGCGGCTGGCCGACTTCTGCATCCGCCGCGATTTCCCTGAGCTGCATGGGCAGGGTGAGGCGCTGTACGCCGAGTGGTTCGCCCTGGTATGCGAGCGCACCGCCGTGCTGATGGCGCACTGGATGCGCGTCGGCTTCGTGCACGGGGTGATGAACACGGACAACATGTCCATCCTCGGGCTGACCATCGATTACGGCCCCTACGGCTGGGTCGACGACTATGACCCGGACTGGACGCCCAACACCACGGACGCCCAGCGTCGCCGCTACCGGTTCGGCCAGCAACCGCAGGTCGCGTACTGGAACCTGGGGCGGCTGGCCGGGGCCCTGTCGCCGCTGTTCGGTTCCACAGAGCCGTTGCAGGACGGGCTCAAGCGTTACGTGACGGCGTGGAACACCGCCGAGCGCGACACCACCGCCCGCAAGCTGGGGTTGCTGGAGGCGCGTGACGACGACCTGGTGCTGATGCAGGACCTGCGTGAGCTCCTGAAGCAGGCGGAGGTGGACATGACGCTGTTCTTTCGCGGGCTGGCCGACGTGGATCCGGCGGCGCCGTCGTTGCTCCCATTGCAGGAAGCGTTCTATGACGAGGCCAGGCGAGGAACGCGGGCTCGGCCTCCCGCCGCTTGGCCTCGTCATAGAACGC
>CBFGOS010000446.1:0-2034 GCA_965650425.1 uncultured Lysobacter sp.
CCTTCGAGATGAGCTCGCGGAGCTTCTCGGCGGCGTCGGGATCCACGGACGGCGCGCGCGCAAAGGCGTCCGGATCGATGCCGCGCGGGATCACCCTCAGGCGCTCGCGTTGCGTGGCGGGATAGTGCCGCAGCACGTAGTCGCGCACGGTGTCGGACACGCAGATCACCCGCTCGCCACTGGCCATTACCGCGCTGTAGCGCGAGGGCGAATTGAGCCCATGCACGGTGGTGACCCAATGCGGCCGCGTGGAGGTTGGCATGCCGCGCAGCGCCAGTCGCCCGATCCACGCCGGCAGCCGCGAGCGCGCGTGCACGATGTCCACGCCTTCGCGCTGCAACAGCGCGCGCAGTGTGCGCACGTGGCGCAGGCTGAGGAGGGACTTGCGGCCAATGTCCAAGGCCAAGTGTTCGGCGCCGCTGGCCAGCAGGCGCGGTACCAACCGGCCACCCGCGGACACGACGATGGCGCGGTGGCCGGCCGCGACCAGCGCCTGGGCGATCTCAAGGGTGGAACGCTCGACCCCGCCGGATTCCAGCGCGGGCAGCAGTTGCACGACGGTCAGGCGCGCGGACACGCGTCGTCGCCGCGTGCGGGCCGTGACTCAGTCTTCCAGCACGAAGTGCGCGCCGCAGTACGGGCACTGGCACTCGCGCTCGGCCTCGATCGGCAGGTACACGCGCGGGTGCGAGTTCCACAGCGCCATCGAGGGCAGCGGGCAGCTCAGCGGCAGGTCGCTGCGGTGCACGACATAACGCTGCTCGGCATTGGCCTGGGTGGGATGGGCGTTGGCTGCGTTCATGGCGGTATGCGGAAGCGGTGCGGCTCGGACCCGCAGTTTACCAGCCGGCGCCAGCGGACGACGCGAAAGGCGTCAGCGCGGCAGGTCGAACAACAGGACGTCGGCGCGGCCGGCCCCGCGGCCGGTCAGTTGCAGGCGGCCGCTTTCGTCGGCCAGGCCCAAGGCATCACCGGCCGCCAGCGGACGGCCATTGGCCTCGATGTCGCCGCTGGCCACGTGCAGCCAGTACAGGCGCCCACCGTCCAAGGCGTATTCCACCGTTTCATCCGCGGCCAACAGCGTGCCCAGCACGCGTGCATCCTGGCGGATGGGCAGGCCACCTTCGCGCCCTTCGGCGGAAGCCAGCGTGGCCCAGGTGCCATGGCGCTCGGCCGGCGAGAAGGCCTGCTGTGCATAGGTGGGCGCGGCGTTGACCCGGTCGGGCTGGATCCAGATCTGCAGGAAGTGCACCGGCGCGTCCTGCGACGCATTGAACTCGCTGTGTTCCACGCCATGGCCGGCGCTCATCCACTGCAGTTCGCCCGGGCGGATCACGCCACCGCCGCCAGCGCTGTCCTGGTGCGACAGCCCGCCCTCCAGCACGTAGCTGAGGATTTCCATGTTGGCGTGGCGGTGCGGCGGGAAGCCCGCGCCGGGGGCGACGCGGTCTTCGTTGATCACCCGCAGCGGGCCGAAGCCCATCCAGGCCGGGTCGTAATAGTGGCCGAACGAGAAGGTGTGCCGGCTCTCGAGCCAGCCCGCGCGCACGTAGCCGCGGGCCGAGGATGGGCGATGGGTGATCATCCGTGCAGTTTAGAGGATCACCCGCGCAGCGGATTACTTCTGCTTGGCCTTGCCCTTGGCCGGCGCGGCGGCTTCGACCTTCGGGCCCAGCGCCTCGGTGGTGATGCGGATGACCACTTCGTCGCTGACGTTGGGGGCGTACAGGCCCACGCCGAAGTCGGTGCGCTTGATGGTCGTGGTCGCGTCGAAACCGGCGGCCAGCTTCTTGGCCATCGGCTGCTCGCCGATCTTGTTGATGGTCACGTCCAGCACCACCGGCTTGGTGGTTTCCTTGATGGTCAGGTCGCCGAACACGCGCAGCTTGCCGTCGCCGGCGGCTTCGACCTTGGTGCTCTTGAAGGTGATGGCCGGGTACTTGGCGGCGTCGAAGAAGTCGGCGCTGCGCAGGTGCTCGTCGAACGCGGCCAAGTGGGCATTCAGGCCGGCCAGCGGAATGGTGACGTTGACCG
>CBFGOS010000447.1:0-2033 GCA_965650425.1 uncultured Lysobacter sp.
GGCCGCCCGACAGGAACACGATGCCCGGCAGGGTCGCCGGCACGGTGGCCTTCAGGCAGTGCAGCGTGGCGGCGGCCACTTCCTCGACCGAGGCCTGCTCCGGGCACGTGGTGCCGGAGATGACCATCGAGGCCTTCAGGATGGTGCCTTCCAGCATCACGTTGTGCTCGTGCAGCGAGGCGAACAGCGAACGCAGCGTGACTTCGGTGACGTCGTAGCAGGTGTCGAGGTCGTGGCTGCCGTCCATGATCACTTCCGGCTCGACCATCGGCACCAGGCCCTGCTCCTGGCAGAGCGCGGCGTAGCGGGCCAGCGCGTGGGTGTTGGCGTCGATGCAGGTGCCCGACGGGGTCTCGTCGCTGATGTTGATCACCGCGCGCCACTTGGCGAAGCGGGCGCCGAGCTTGTAGTACTCCTCCAGGCGGGCGCGCAGGCCATCCAGGCCCTCGGTCACCACTTCGCCCGGGAAGCCGGCCAGCGGGAAGGTGCCCTTGTCGACCTTGATGCCCGGAATGATGCCGTTGTCCATCATGACCTTGGTGAACGGCACGCCGTCCTTGGTCGACTGGCGGATGGTCTCGTCAAACAGGATCGCGCCCGAGATGTGCTCGCCCAGGTTCGGCGCGGTCAGGAGCAGCTCGCGGTAGGCGCGGCGGGTCTCCTCGGTGCACTCGATGCCGACGCCGTCAAAACGCTTCTTGCAGGTGGCGTTGGACTCGTCGATGGCGATGATGCCCTTGCCCGGGGCGACCATGGCCAGGGCGGTTTCGGCAAGCTGTTCGATGCTCATGGGATCCTGAGGGAGCGGCTGGGAAAGAATCGGGATTATAGCCCGCCCCTCCCCCCCGCGTCCCGCCCGCGCCGACGCAAATCCTTGGCGGGACTGGCGAAAACCTCGCAGCCCTGCTTCTCGTGGGAAGGACGGGGCGCCTACCGCCAGGGTTGGGCAGCCGCACCATGGGGGAGTCGCTCGCCCCCAGCCGGCCCCACCTACAACTCCCCCAGCCCCTGCGCGCAGCCATCGGCGCCCACCTGCAGCAGGCGCAGGGTGTTGGTCGCCCCGTGCTGTTCCATGGTGTCGCCACTGGTGAAGATCACTCGGTCGTGCGGCTCCAGGTGGCCCGCGTCGAACAACTGGCGCACCGCGCCGCGCGCCGCATCCCGCGACGCCATGCCCCGGCTGTCGAAGGCGAACGGGGTCACGTCGCGCATCAGCGCCATCCGCCGGCGCGCGTCGGCATGCCGCGACAGCGCGAACACCGGCGACGGTGCCCGGAAGCGCGACAGGAAGCGCGCGGTGCCGCCGGACTCGGTCATCGCCACGATGGCGCGCACGCCGATGTGCTCGGACAGGAACATCGCCGCCATGGCGATGGCGTGGTCCGCGCGATCCAGCCCGCGCGGCGCCTCCTCGAAGTCGGTGTCGTGGTTGAACTGGCGCTCGGCACCCAGGCAGATGCGTACCATCGCCTCCACCGCCTTGACCGGGTAACGGCCAGCGGCGGATTCCTGCGACAGCATCACCGCATCGGTACCGTCGATGACCGCGTTGGCCACGTCCAGCACCTCGGCGCGGGTCGGGATCGGGCTGTCGACCATCGACTGCAGCATCTGGGTGGCGGTGATCACCACACGGTTGCGCTCCAGCGCCTCGCGGATGATCTTCTTCTGCAGGCCGGGCAGCTCGGCATCGCCGATCTCCACGCCCAGGTCGCCACGGGCGACCATCACCACGTCACTGGCTTCAACGATCTCGGCCAGGTTTTCGATGGCCTCGGCGCGCTCGATCTTCGACACCAGCGCGGCGTTGCAGCCAGCTGCGCGTGCTACGCGGCGCGCCTCGTGCATATCCTCGGCGGTACGGCAGAACGATACGGCGATGAAGTCCGCGCCCAGTTCGGCGGCCACCGCGATCAGCTCGCGGTCGCGCTCGGTCAGCGCCCCCAGCGACAGGCCGCCGCCTTGCTTGTTCAACCCCTTGCGGTCCGACAGCGTGCCATCGTTGAGCACGGTATTGACGATGCGGTCGCCTT
>CBFGOS010000448.1:0-2031 GCA_965650425.1 uncultured Lysobacter sp.
CCATCGTCCACGTCCTCGGTGGGCACTGCGGCCAGCATACGCCGGCGTGGATTATTGGGCGAAGAGGCCCCGGTATTCCGGCGCAATGTACGGCAGCAGCGCGGCGGCCGGCAGCTGCACCGACTGCACGCCGTCCGAGTATGGCCCCACCTGGTACGGCGGGAACACGAACTTCAGCCCGGCCAGCTTTCCACCCGGCCCCGGCACGGGCTCGAACTGGCTAAAGTTGGACGCGTCGGGCGTGGTGCCTTCGTCGATCATCTTGCCGGCACTGCGCGCCATCTGAACCCGGTCGGCGGGCGGGAGTTGGTCGGCATCCAGCCGCTGCGACAGCGCGGTGTGCAACTGCTCGCGCACGAGGTCGGAAATCGGCTTCCAGTGCGCGGCGTTCGGCACGAGGCGCTCCGCGGTCAGCCGCTGGTTCTGCTTGGGCAACCAGACGAACCGCGCCAACAACGGGTTCCCATGGGCCCCTCCGGTGTAGCTGCTACCGTCGGCGGCCACGGCGACCAGGTCGGGGGTCTCCATGACATCGGTGAACGTCAGCGACAGATCGTACATGTCTCCCGCACTGCCATCGTTGCCACGCCCTTCGGCAGCCCTGACCAATTCGGCGCGGGCCGCGTCAGCATAGGCCTTGATCTCCGCCGCCAGCCCTGGGTAACGCGCGGCCGACTTGGGAAACGTGATGCCCACCATGTAGCCCGGCTGGCTTTCCACCACGTCCTGGAGGCCTACCGGAGGGGTCGCAGCAGGCTGGGGGGCGGCGGTACGCGCAGGCACAGGTGCGGCGGCGGGTTTCTCACGCTCGCAGGCGGCCAACGCCGCAACCAGCAACGGAACGATGAGGAGACGATTCATGGGGAGGCAATCCGTTGTCCAAACCAGACGAAGTAGCATCGGACGTTAGCCGTCCGGATGTGATGAACGCATACAGGGAATCGCCGCCGGCCCTCATGGCCCACGGCGCCGGCACGGAGTGTCGGTCACCAGTCCGTGCGGTTGGGCAACAGCCCGCGCAACTCCGCGTCGGTGAGGTTGCGCCACTGGCCAATCTTGAGGTGGCCCAGCTTGACGTTGCCGATGCGCACGCGCACCAGTTTCTTCACACGCAGGCCAAAGTGCTGCGCCATCAGGCGGATCTGGCGATTGAGGCCCTGCACCAGCGTGATGCGGAAGCCGAACTTTCCAAGCCGCCCGGTCTTGCATGGCAACGTGGTTTGGCCGTGCACCGGCACGCCGCGGGCCATGCCGCGCAGCACCTCGTCGGTGACCGCGTGGTTCACCGCGACCAGGTATTCCTTCTCCAGCTTGTTCTCGGCGCGCAGGATCTCGTTGACGATGTCGCCATTACTGGTCAGCAGGATCAGGCCTTCGGAGTCCTTGTCCAAGCGGCCAATCGGGAAGATGCGCTTTTCGTGCCCGATGAAGTCGACGATGTTGTCCTTGACGTCGGACTCGGTGGTGCAGGTGATGCCCACCGGCTTGTGCAGGGCGATGTAGACGTGCTTCTTCTGGCCCTTGGCGGCCGTGCGAACCTGCAGCTTCTGCCCGTCGACCAGTACTTCGTCGCCCTCGCCCACCTCGGCGCCGACGCGGGCGCGGATGCCGTTGACCGTGACCCGGCCTTCGCCAATGAGGCGGTCGGCCTCGCGGCGGGAGCAGTAGCCGGTGTCGCTGATGTGCTTGTTCAGGCGCATGGGGGGCGTTGGCCGGGGCGCGTGGTGGGGGGCGCATGCTGGCACAAACCGCGCCCGGCTGCATGTTTCGGGGCGGTCACTGCCCGCCGGGCGGACCGCTTGGCCCCCAGCAACCGCGGGGCGCTCGGCGCGATCAGGCCACCATTTCACCCACTGCGGCGTGGTGGCGCCTGGCCCAGACATCCGCGTACGAGCACTCCGGACGGACCTTCAGGCCACAACTGCGGGCATGGTCGAACGCAGCCTGGACCAGATGGCCGGCGATGCCACGGCCCCCGATGGCGGGCGGCACGATCGTATGGGTGATGATCAGGACTCCGGCCTCCACTTC
>CBFGOS010000449.1:0-2028 GCA_965650425.1 uncultured Lysobacter sp.
CGACACGCCCTTCGGCGTAGGGTGGTTGGAAGTCCGGTGGTGACCGTGCCACGTGGCCCCGTGACCTCCGGCAGGCCGCGGCCGCGTCGAAATTGCGTAGCCTGTCGCGGACGGCCTCCGCGGTAGCCCTGACGGCAACTCGCGCGAAGCCATCCACTCAAGGAGGATTGCCGATGCGCCTGTTGTTGCCCGTCACGTCATTGCTCACCGTCGCGCTGGCCGCGGCGGTAGCCGGCACCGCGTTTGCCGCCACGCCCGCGCCATCGCTGGCGGCCCCTGGCGCCGCAGACACTTCGGCATCCGCCGCCCCGGCCAATGCCGCCACGCCCGCGGCCGTGGCCCGCTACGCCGCGCAGCTGCTGGCCAAGACCTACGACCCGAACGGCCCCGGCGCCGCAGTGCTGGTGACGCGCGGCGACCAGGTGCTGTACCGCGGCGCGATCGGCCGCGCCGATGCGAATGCCGCTGCCCCGCTCACCGCCGACGCGATGTTCCGCATCGCTTCGGTCAGCAAGCAGTTCGCCGCCGCCGGCGTGCTGCGCCTGGTGGAGCAGGGGAAGGTCGCGCTCGACGATCCGCTGACCAAGTACGTGCCCGGTTATCCCAACGGCGACGCCGTGACCGTGCGCCAGCTGCTCAACCACACCTCCGGCATCCGCAGCTACACCAACATCCCCGGGATGATGGACGGCCCGATCCGCAAGGACGTGACCACGGCGCAGCTGATCGATGTGTTCAAGAACGAGAAGCCCGATTTCGCCCCGGGCCAGGGCTGGAGCTACAACAACTCCGGCTACGTGCTGGTGGGCGCGGTAATCGAAGCGGCCAGCGGCATGCCCTGGCACCGCTTCCTGCACCAGGAGTTCTTCGCGCCGCTGGGCATGGACCACACCGGCTACGGCCATGACCCGGCCATCGTCGCGCGCCAGGTGCGCGGCCACGCGTGGGAAGGCGACAAAGTGGTGGACGCGCCCGCGATCAGCATGACCCAGCCGCACGCGGCCGGCGCGTTGGTGTCGTCGGTGGACGACCTGCACAAGTGGAACCGCGCGCTGCACGAAGGCCGGTTGTTCAAGGACGCCACCTACACCGCGATGATCACCCCCGAAGGCAAGGCGGTGGAGTCCAAGTACGGCTACGGCATCGCCGCCGGCACGGTGCGCGGCCGGCCCATGCTTTCGCACGGCGGTGGCATCTTCGGTTTCTCCACCACACTCAACTACGTGCCGGGCCCCGACATCGGCGTGGTGGTGCTGCAGAACGGGCAGGGCTCGCGCGGCGACAACGAAGGCCCCGACCAGCTGGCGCGGCGCCTGGCCGCGTTCGCCCTCGGCGACCCGTACCCCGCGCCGACGCCGATCGCGATCGATGCCGCCACGCTCAAGCAGTACGAAGGCGTGTACCGGCTGGACGAGAAGACCACCCGCACCCTGCGCGTGGTCGACGGCCGCCTCACCGGCCAGCGCACCGGCGGCCAGCGTGCCGTGCTGACCCCGATCGCCAAGGACAGCTTCCTCTACGACGACGGCTTCAACCGCTTCGACCTGGTGCGTGATGCCAGCGGCAAGATCACCGCGATGCGCTTCTACCCCGAGGGCGAGGGCGAAGGCGTGGTCACCGCGCTGAGCAACGAACCCCTGCCCGCCGACCGCGCCGCCATCGAACTGCCGGCCCCCGCCCTGCAGCGCCTGGTGGGTCGCTACACGTTCAACGGCATGCCGATGGTGATCACCGTGGCCGATGGCGCCCTGCACGCCCAACTGGGCAGCCAGCCTGTGCTGCCCCTGAAGGCCGAGTCCGCCGACCGCTTCTACCCCACCGTGGTGGACGCCACGCTGGAATTCACCCCTGCTGCCGGCCAACCCGACACCGTGACCCTGCACCAGAACGGCCAGCAGATCGCCTTCAAGCGCAGCGCCAACTAGGCCCCCCCAAACTCTGCGCCCCCTCGCCGGGGGCGCGGACCGCCCCTCAACCTGTTGGGGCGTAGGGTGGCAAGGCCGCACACCAAAGCCGGGTATCGGGCCG
>CBFGOS010000450.1:0-2027 GCA_965650425.1 uncultured Lysobacter sp.
ATCTCCGCCGCACGCTCGCGCGTCGCTGCGGGCAAGTACGCGCCGACATACTGCCGGCCCAGCATCGGACCCGCGGCGAGGTTGATGGCCTCCAGTACCCGCTGCGCACGGGGAGCGGGCGCGTCCTGGCCGGCCAACACGCGACCACGGAAATCGAAGCTGGCGTCCTGGAAGGCCTTGGAAAGGTAGGGCGCCATCGTGTCGGCCACGCGCCAACGCAGGTACGTCTTCCACTGGGCTGGCTTGAGACTGGCCACCAACCCATCCAGCTGCGCGAACAGGCCCGGGTTGGCCAGCGAGACACGGTCGTCGTTAACGCCTTGGGTCCGCAGGAACGCGTCCAACTGCAACCGCGAGTACTGCTTGCCCAGCGACGCCGTCGCGACCGGTGCGAAGAGGCTGCGCGGTTGGGTCGAGGAGGGCGCAGGAGCATGCAGGCGTGCGATGCGCGTTTCCAGATCGATGACCTGTTGGGTTTCTTCGGCGAGGCGCTTTTGGGGGGTGCCGGTGAGGGCCAGCAATTTCTGTACGTACTCGCGGTAACGGGCCATCAGTTGCTGCGTGGCCGCATCGGTGCGCGTGTAGAACGCCGGGTCGGGCAACCCTAGGCCGCCTTGGCTGAAGTAGCCAATGTGGCGGTCGAGGTCTGCGAGGTCGATATCGGCACCGAAATCAAAGGCGACCGGTATACCGACCTGGTGCAGCGCGGCGATCGAAGGAGCGATGTCCTTCGCCTTGCGGATCGCATGTATGCGCGTCAGCAGCGGTTGGATGGGCGCGGCCCCGTCGCGTTCCACCGACGCCTCATCCAGGCCACTGGCCCAGAAGTCGCCGAGCAACTTCTGCACCTTGTCCTGTGGCTGGCGCATGGCGCCGTTGAGCAGGTCCATCTGCTGCTGTGCAGCGCGGGAGTTCAACTCGCCCAGTGCAGTCACGGCACCCACGCCAGGTGCCAGCGCATGCGTCTTGAGCCAGTCCGCATTGGCGTAGGCGTAGAAGTCGGTGCACGCCGCGCTGACCGCCGGTGTCCTGGCCTTGCTGCCGCGCTGCTTCGCGGCGTCCGCGGGGAGGGAAGTGATCGCGAAGAGGCCGATGGCCAAGGCACAGGCAAGTGGACGCAGGGTCATGCGCGGGTCCATGCAAGGGAAGGCCCCGAGTCTAACAATGCCTTTCGTGATGACACTGAACACCTTCATCACGCGCGCGGCATCCGCTTCGCCGAGGTGCCGTGCACGCAAGTTTCGGAAGGACATGCGGCCCCGCAAAAAGAAAACGGAGGCCCGGGTTGCCCCGGGCCTCCGCTGTTGGCCGACGAGAAAAGGCCAGACACATGCGGGTCACCGACCCGCGTCAACTCACCAGATGACGACCTGCTTGTCGCCTTCGCGAACCATGGGCTGGCCCGGCTTGCACGAGAACGCCGCGGCGAACGTCGGCAGGTTGGACGGCGCGCCGATCGCGCGGAAGTTGGCCGGCGCGTGCGGGTCGGTGGTCAGGCGCACGTTGAGCTCTTCCGGAGTGAAGTTGCGGCGCCACACGGTGGCCCAGTTGGCGAAGAAGCGCTGGTCGCGGGTCAGGCCGTCGAGCTTGGGGTCCGGCTGGCCGGCCGTGGCGCGCTGCAGCGCGTCGTAGGCCGTGGCCAGGCCGCCCAGGTCGGCGATGTTCTCGCCCAGGGTCAGCTTGCCATTGACGAACTTGCCCGGCACTGCCTCGTAGGCATTGAACTGCGAGACGAGCTTGTCGGTGCGGCCGGCAAAGCCCTTGGCATCGGCGTCGGTCCACCAGTTCTCGAACTTGCCCGTGGCATCGAAGCGGCTGCCCTGGTCGTCGTAACCGTGGATCATCTCGTGGCCGATCACCGCGCCGATGCCGCCGTAATTGAGGGCGTCGTCGGCATTGGCGTCGAAGAACGGCGGCTGCAGGATCGCCGCCGGGAACACGATCTCGTTCTGCAGCGGGTTGTAGTAGGCGTTCACCATCTGCGGCGGCATGCCCCATTCGGTGCGGTCGACCGGCTTGCCGATCTT
>CBFGOS010000451.1:0-2018 GCA_965650425.1 uncultured Lysobacter sp.
ATGCCGTTTTCCTGCAGGTTGTCGGCGCACCATTGCAGGTAGGTGCCCGACAGGTCGACCGTGGTGGTCTGGCGCGCGCGGCCAACCGCGGCGTGCACAGTGGCCGCGCCGGTGTAGGCGAACAGGTTGAGGAAGCGCGTGTCCTCGGCCTCCTCTGCCAGGCGCAGCCGCATCGGCCGGTGGTCGAGGAATAACCCGGTGTCGAGATAATCGAACAGGTTCACGCGCAGGCGCACATCGCCTTCGCGCACGGTGATGAATTCGCCGCGGCTGTCGAAATGGCCGTACTTGCTGCCGCCCTTGCCGCGTGCCCGCGTCTTCAGCGCGACGTTCTCACGCGCCACCCCGAACACTTCGCGCGCGGCGGCCAGCAGTTCGTTGAGGCGACGGCGCTGCACGGGCTCGGGAATGGTCGCTGGCGCGGCGTACTCCTGCACGTGCAGGAACGTACGGGGCGTGGCTTCATCCGTGATGTAGACATCGATCGCGGCCGAGTATTCCGGCAGGTCGGCATCGTAGGCGCGGTAGCAGGTGACGTGCTCCCGCTCGCGCCAGGCCTTGAGCTTGCGCAGGTTCTTGCGCAGGCGGTTGGCCACCATCTGCGCGCCTTCCGACAACGGGCGTGCCTCGAGGGTGCCTTCGGCGATCGCGACCTCACGAGCCGCATCCCGCTCGGATCGGATGGGGTCCACGACGATCAGCGCGCATTCAATGGCGCCGTTGAACAGTTGATAGGTCTTGGCGGCGCGCAGGCCGGTTGCGCGCGCCAACTCGGCATCGCCGCACAACAGGCTGGCGCGCCACGCGGGCACGGCTGTCTTGAGTGCGTCGCCCAACGCGCGATACAGCGCTGGATCGGCAGCCAGTCGCGCGTCGTAAGGTGGATTGCAGACGATCAGGCCCGTGGCCGGCAGTCCCATCGCGCCCGACGACAGGTCATCGCCAACCGCGGCACGCACCGGTGACGACCCGGACTCGATTCCCGCGGCACCGTCGGTACGTGCATCGTCCGCCCCACCAACCGGGATAGCGGCATTTTCCACCCGCACCCGCGACGGCAGTTGGGCCACGTCCGCCACGGCCCACTGGATGACGCCCACCAATCCGGCCATGACCTCGTTGTCGCGTGCGGCACGGATGGCATGCGGATCGAGGTCGCTACCGAAGAACACCGGCCGCAGGGCCGCGCGACCGGCGACCTCACGTTGCCGTGCCGCGTCCACCAGCGACTTCCACGCGGCGACATCAAAGCCGCGCCAGCGCGTGGGCACGCGCCCCTCGTGGCGCAACAGCCCCGGGGCCACGTCGGCGGCCATCAATGCGCCTTCGATCAGCAGCGTGCCGCTGCCGCACATCGGGTCCAGCAGCGCACCACCCTCGGCGTACCGCTTGGGCCATTGGCCGCGCAGCAACACGGCCGCCGCCAGGTTTTCCTTGAGCGGCGCCTCGCCCTGCTTCAGGCGCCAGCCACGGCGATGCAACGGACCGCCACCCAGGTCGATCGAGAGGATGGCGCGCCCTTTGCGCACCACCAGGTTGAGGCGCAGGTCAGGCGATTCCACGTCCACGTCGGGGCGGGCGCCGGTACGCGCACGCATCACGTCCACCACCGCATCCTTGACCCGCTGCGCGGCGTAACGCGCGTGGGTGATCTCGGTCCCGGACACGTGCGCGTCCACCGCGAGGGTGTCGCCGTTGCCCAGGTGCTCGGGCCACTCCACGGCTGCGACGCCGCCGTAAAGCGCCAGCTCGTCGGCGCAGTCGAACTCCGCGATGGGCCACAGCACGCGACTGGCCAGACGCGACCACAGTACCGCGCGCTGTGCGTCCTCCAGCGTGCCTTCGACGTTCACGCCGGCCATCGTGGCGGTGGCACGCGTGCAGCCCAATGCCACCAGCTCATCAGCCAGCAGGTATTCCAGGCCCTTGCCGCAACTGGCGAAGAACTTCATCGCAGTTGCTCCAGCAATGCGGCGAATTCGCCCGCACTGGTTTCCACGTGGTCGGACAGGCGATGC
>CBFGOS010000452.1:0-2010 GCA_965650425.1 uncultured Lysobacter sp.
GAAACCGGCGCCAGCGGCCCAGCGCAGGGCGGTGCACCTGGCACCGGCGGCGTGGGCCGGTTGGTGCAGGGCGCGCTGGAAGGCTCCAACGTCAACGTGGTGGAAGAGCTGGTGTCGATGATCGAGACCCAGCGCGCATACGAGACCAACGCCAAGGCGATCTCGACCACCGACCAGATGCTGGCCTACCTCAACAACCAGCTGTGACCGCCATGAAGCGCCTTGCCGTGTCCGCCCTGCTCACCCTGCCCCTGCTGGCCGGCTGCGCCGCCACGATGGGCGACGTGCGTACGTTCGCACCGCCGGTGGCGCCGGCCGAACCGGCGGCGACGGCCGCGGTCGCGGCGCCCGCGACGGCCTCGTCCGGCTCGATCTATGCCGGTGGCAGCGGCCTGCGGCTGTTCCAGGACAACAAGGCGCGCGAAGTAGGCGACCTGCTCACCATCGTGCTGGTGGAAAGCACCAGCGCACGCACCGCGGCCAAGACCAGCGTGGCCAAGGACAGCAGCATCGGCATCGCCGCGCCCACCATCTTCGGCCAGGGCGTCACGCTCAATGGCAAACCGGTGCTGCAGGCGGAGATCGAGGGCAGCCGCGGCTTTGACGGCAACGGCAACTCGACCCAGAGCAACGAACTGGACGGCAACGTCACCGTGCGCGTGCTGCAGGCATTGGGCAACGGCAACCTGCTGGTGGGCGGCGAGAAACGCGTGCGCCTGAACCAGGGCGACGAGGTGGTGCAGGTTCAAGGCATCGTCCGCATCGCCGATATCGGTCCTGACAACCGCATCACGTCCGACCGGGTGGGCGACGCGCGCATCGTCTATGGCGGGCGCGGCACGCTGGCTCGCTCGAACGCGATGGGTTGGCTGGGACGCTTCTTCAATTCCGCCGCATTCCCCTACTGAGGCGTCCCATGCGCATCCTGTCCAGCCTGCTCCTCGTTGCCGCCCTCACCGCGTTGTCGGTGCCCGTGGCGCATGCCGAGCGCATCAAGGACCTCGCCCAGGTGGCCGGCGTGCGCGGCAACCCGCTGGTGGGCTACGGCCTGGTGGTGGGCCTGGACGGCAGCGGCGACCGCACCAGCCAGACCCCGTTCACCGTGCAGAGCCTGAAGTCGATGCTCGACCAGTTGGGCGTCAGCATTCCGCCGGGCGTGAACCCGCAGCTGAAGAACGTGGCCGCGGTGGCGATCCATGCCGAACTGCCCGCGTTCGCCAAGCCGGGCCAGAGCATCGACGTGACCGTCTCGTCCATCGGCAACGCCGGCTCATTGCGCGGCGGCAGCCTGCTGATGGCGCCGTTGCGCGGCGCCGATGGCCAGGTCTACGCGATCGCCCAGGGCAACCTGGTGGTCGGCGGCTTTGGCGCATCGGGCAAGGACGGCTCGCGGATCTCGGTCAACGCCCCCAACGGCGGCAACATCCCCAACGGCGCCATCGTGGAACGCGCGGTGCCGGGCAATACGCAATCCGGGCCGGTGACGCTGAACCTGCACCGCGCCGATTTCACTACTGCGGCGCGCATCGTGTCGGCGATCGATGGCGTGTTCGGTGCTGGCCACGCGCGCGCGCTGGACGGCGTCACCATCGAAGTAACGCCGCCGGCCGGCGACCGCATCGCTTTCCTCGCACAACTGGAATCGCTGGACGTCTCGCCGGGTGCGGCCGCGGCCAAGGTCATCGTCAATTCGCGCACCGGCACCGTGGTGATGGGCGGCCAGGTGAGCGTGCTGCCGGCGGCGGTGGCGCACGGCTCGCTGACGGTGTCCATCGTGGAGACCACGCAGGTCAGCCAACCGGAGCCGTTCGGCAACGGGCGCACCGCCGTGGTGCCCAAGTCCAGCGTGGACGTGCGCCAGGACGGCGGCCGCATGTTCATGTTCGAAGGCGGCACCTCGCTGGAGGCCATCGTGCGCGCGGTCAATGCCGTGGGTGCGGCACCGGGCGACATCGTCGCGATCCTGGAGGCGCTCAAGCGCGCGGGCGCGCTGCGCGCGGAACTCGAGGT
>CBFGOS010000453.1:0-2008 GCA_965650425.1 uncultured Lysobacter sp.
CTTCAATGCGCGCCCGACCATCGCCACCAGCAGGTCCAGTTCCTCGCTGGTGATGGTGAAGGTGGGGGTGAAGCGCAGCGAGTTTGCGCCGCCGTGGATCACGCCGATGCCGTGCTCGCGCAGCCACTCCTCGGTGGAGCCAGCACCGTAGCACTTGAACTCCGGCGACAGTTCGCACGAGAACAGCAGGCCCGTGCCCTGCACCTTGGTGATCGCGCCGCCCAGCTGCGCCTTCAGCGCCTCCAGCTTCTGCAGTGCTTCAGTGCCGCGCGCACGAATGTTGTCACGCATGGCCGGCGTCACCTGCGCCAGCACGGCGCAGGCCACGTCCAGCGCACGTGGGTTGGTGGTCATGGTGTTGCCGTAGAGACCCTTCTTGTACGTCTCGGCGGCATGCTGGCTGACCGCAAGCACCGACAGCGGGTACTGGCCGGCATTCAGCGCCTTGGAATAGGTCTCCATGTCCGGCGCATCGACACCCTCGAAGCCCGGGTAGTCGACGATCGACAGCACGCCCTGGGCGCGCAGGCCGGCCTGGATGGAATCCACCAGCAACATCGCCCCGTGCGCCTTGGTCAGCGCGCGGGCGGCGTTGTAGAACTCCACCGGCACGCTGCGCCCCGGGTCGCCTTCGCCCATCACGGGCTCCAGGAACATCGCCTCGATGAACCAGCCGTTGGCGTCGGCATCGGCGAAGATCTTCTTCAGCGCGTCGACGTCGTACGGCTCGACCGCCAGCACGGTGTCCTCGCCGCGGAAGCTGGCCAGGTGCTGCAGGTATGTCTTGCGGGTGGAGTCGGAGTACAGCGCCGGGCGCTCGGTGCGGCCGTGGAAGCTGCCCTTCACGACCAGGCGCTTGATGCTGCGGCCGGCGTGGCGCGCGCCCGCATCGGTCATCAGCTTGGCGTTCGCGTCGACGATGCGCGAGGCCAGGGACACTGACTCGGAGCCCGAGTTCAGGCACAGGAACTTGTCGTACGGGCAGCCACCGCGGGTGGTGCCGATGGCCGCGCGCAGGGCGCGCTCGAAGCGCAGGTGCGACAGCGACGGGGTCATGATGTTGGCCATCGCCTGCGGCTTGGCCATCGCCTCGATCACCGCCTTGGGCGCGTGGCCAAATCCGAGCATGCCGTAGCCGCCGGAGTCATGGAGCACGGCGCCCTTGAGGGTCACGATCCACGGGCCGCGGGCGGTGAGTGCCACGTACGGGTTCACCGCATCGTCGGCGTAGAAGTTGACGTATCCGGCCTGCAGGGCGCGGATCTGCGCTTCCTCGTCCAGGTCGAGCAGGTCGGCGACATCGGCCTTGACCCGCGCATATTCAGCGGCGGCGGCGTCGATGGCCTCGGCCAGCTCCGGATGGGTGCCGGCGAAGCGCAGGACAGTGGCGTCGTCCAGGCCGGTGGTGCGGCGGGCGCCGCCATGGGCGCGCAGCGGCGCGAGGTGGTCGAGGATGGTCATGGCGCGCTCCCGGCGTGAATTTATTTCGTATCCATTCATTATCCAGATTGATTCGTCGATAGACAGCGTAAATCCGTGCGGAATAAGATCGCATTTCGTCGAAATGACGAACCATATTGACCGAAATGAACATAACGCCAGCCGACCAGCAGCTTCTGTCCATCCTGCGCGAGAACGCCCGCGCCTCGACCGCCGAAATTGCGCGGCGCTTGAAGCTGTCGCGGACCACCGTGCAGAGCCGCATCGAGCGACTGGAGCGGCAGGGGGTGATCGCCGGCTACACCGTGCGCGTGGACGACGAGGCAGAACGCGGCTGGATCCGCGCGCACATCATGATCACCGTGCTGCCCAAGCAGGCGCCCGCGGTGGTAAAGGCCCTCCATGCCATGCCGGAGGTGCGCACGCTGCATTCGGTCAGCGGCCCCTTCGACCTGGTGGCGCTGGGCGTAACGCCCACCGTGGCACAGATGGACGAGCTGACCGACCGGATCGGCGCCATCGACGGCGTGGAGCGGACCACCTCGTCGATCATCCTGTCGGCCAAGTT
>CBFGOS010000454.1:0-1998 GCA_965650425.1 uncultured Lysobacter sp.
CTAAGTTCTATTTACCGCGGGACGCAGGCTCACTACGTACCCGCTCCATTGCGATATCAGCAGTATCGGGGCAGAGCCTCACAACATTGCCCAGGTCGCGCTTGAAGCCAGCACCAACGCGGCGTAACAGACAAGGACGCGCTGGCCACAGAGTCGACACCGGAGTCGTGTGGGCACCTGCAACATCCGGCAGGTCATGCACCGCATCAGGCCCGAAACGCGGGCAACAAAAAACCCGCCTTTCGGCGGGTCTTTTGTTCTGTATTGGCAGCCCCGGAAGGATTCGAACCTCCGAATGTCTGAGTCAGAGTCAGATGCCTTACCGCTTGGCGACGGGGCTATGGAACAGATTGTAACCCAAGGATTAGCGCTTGGAGAACTGCGTAGCGCGACGTGCCTTGTGCAGACCGACCTTCTTACGCTCGACTTCGCGGGCGTCGCGGGTCATGAAGCCAGCCTTGCGCAGCTCGGACTTCAGCGACTCGTCGTACTCGACCAGCGCGCGGGCGATGCCCAGGCGGATGGCGCCGGCCTGGCCGGTGATGCCGCCGCCGGCGACCGTGATGGTCAGGTCGAACGTTTCGGTGTGCTTGGTCAGCTCAAGCGGCTGGCGCACGATCATGCGGGCCGTCTCACGACCGAAGAAGTCTTCGATCGAACGCTGGTTGATGGTGATCTTGCCGTCGCCCTTGCGCAGGAAGACGCGGGCGGTGGACGACTTGCGGCGGCCGGTGCCGTAATTCTGCTGGAGTGCCATGTGTCAGTACCTTAGAAATCGAGCGGCTGCGGCTGCTGGGCGGCGTGCGGGTGCTCAGCGCCCTTGTAGACCTTGAGCTTGCGATACATGGCGCGGCCGAGCGGGTTCTTCGGCAGCATGCCCTTTACGGCGATCTCGATGACGCGCTCCGGGTGGCGCTCAAGCGCCTGGGCCAGGTTCTCGGTCTTGAGGTTGCCGACGTACCCCGTGAAACGGTGGTACTTCTTGTCGAGCAGCTTGTTGCCGGTGACGGCAACCTTCTCGGCATTGATCACGACGAGGTAGTCACCGGTATCGACGTGCGGGGTGAACACCGGCTTGTGCTTGCCACGCAGGCGGCGGGCCAGCTCGGAAGCGAGGCGACCGAGGGTCTTGCCGGAGGCATCGACCACGTACCAGTCACGCTGGACGGTCTCATTCTTGGCGCTGAAAGTCTTCATGACTGCTCTACTGATGGGTACATGGTCGGGCTGGTTCCGCAGGCCACGGGGGCCACCGGAACTTCGCCGCGCGATGTAGGGGGCGGAACGAAAGAAGCGGGATTGTAGCGGGGCGATCGCGCCACCGCAAGTCCGCAGCCGGCAATGATAGCATCCGGCCATGCCCGCCGCCCCTCCGACCTCCACCGACCCGCTGGTGGCCCTGGCCGACCGCTGCGTGCAATGCGGACTGTGCCTCCCCGTCTGCCCCACGTACGCGCGCGACCGATTGGAGGCAGAGTCACCGCGCGGCCGGATTGCCATCGCGCGGGGACTGGCACTCGGGACCATCGCGCCCAGCGAGGCAGGTGACGCGCATCTGGACCATTGCCTGGCCTGCCGCAGTTGCGAGGCGGTGTGCCCGGCGGGCGTGGAGTATGGCGCCCTGCTCGCCCTGCAACGGACCCGCCAGCGTGCACGGCGCGGTACGCGGTTGCGCCAGCGGTGGATCGAGGCGCTTGCAGCGCGCCCCGCAGTGATGGCGGCACTGCTGACGCTCTATGGGTGGGCGTTTCCGCGACTGCCATCGGCCCTCCGCCCGTTGCCGCGCCCGCCGGCCCGCCACACGCCACGCGCCACAGCGCCGGTGCCCGCGGATGGCACACCCGCCGACGCGCCACCCGGCACGCCGCTGGCCGTGGCGGGGACGGTCGGGACCGGAACGGCTTGCCCGGCGCCGACGGTGGCACTATTCGAAGGCTGTGCCGGCCGCGTGTACGAGGCCCCCGTGCGTACCCAGTTGGCCGCCTTGTGCCGCGCGCT
>CBFGOS010000455.1:0-1995 GCA_965650425.1 uncultured Lysobacter sp.
CTGCTGATCGGCAAGAAGTGCGGCGCGCACACCTTCCCGTACATCGAGGTCAAGCACCCCACCGCCACGGTGGAGCACGAGGCCACCACCTCCAAAATCAGCGACGACCAGATGTTCTATTGCCGTTCGCGCGGCATCAGCGAGGAAGACGCGGTGTCGATGATCGTCGACGGCTTCTGCAAGAGCGTGTTCCGCGAGCTGCCGATGGAGTTCGCGGTGGAAGCCAAGAAGCTGCTGGAAGTCTCGCTGGAAGGCTCGGTGGGCTGACCATGCCGATCATCCGCATCGAAATGGTCGAAGGCCGCGACGTCGCGCAGAAGCGTGAACTGGCCGAGGTCTTCACCCGCGAGATGGCGCGCATCTGCGGCTGCAGCGAGTCCGCCATCCACATCGTATTCGACGACATCAAGAAGCAGGACTGGGCCATCGGCGGCCAGCTGCTCCACGACAAGGCCCAGGGTTGAACAACGCCATGCTCAAGATCGAAAACCTCCACGTCTCCGTTGCCGGCAAGGAGATCCTCAAAGGCCTGACGCTGGACGTTCAGCCCGGCCAGGTGCACGCCATTATGGGCCCCAACGGCGCGGGCAAGTCCACGCTGGGCAACATTCTGGCTGGCCGTGACGGCTATGAAGTGACCGCTGGCTCGGTGAGCTTCGAAGGCCGCGACCTGCTGGCGCTGGAGCCGGAGGAGCGCGCCGCCGCCGGCGTGTTCCTCGCCTTCCAGTACCCGGTCGAGATCCCGGGCGTGAACAACACCTACTTCCTGCGTGCCGCGCTGAACGCCCAGCGCAAGGCGCGCGGCGAGGACGAGTTGGACTCGATGCAGTTCCTCAAGCTGGTGCGGCAGAAACTGGCCGTGCTGCACCTGAAGGACGAGCTGCTGCACCGCGGCGTCAACGAAGGCTTCAGCGGCGGCGAGAAGAAGCGCAACGAGATCTTCCAGCTGGCATTGCTGGAGCCGAAGCTCGCCATCCTCGACGAGACCGACTCGGGCCTGGACATCGACGCGCTGAAGGCGGTGGCCGATGGCGTCAACGCGCTGCGCGCCGCCAACCGCGCGTTCCTGGTTATCACCCACTACCAGCGCCTGCTGGACTACATCAAGCCGGACGTGGTGCACGTGCTGGCCGACGGCCGCATTGTCGAGACCGGCGGGCCGGAGCTGGCGCTGGAGCTTGAAGAGCACGGTTACGCGTGGATCAAGGAACGCATCGCGCCGGAGGCGAGTGCCTGACATGAGCGCCCTGCTCGACTCCTTCGCCACCGCGTTCGACGCGCTCCCCGCGCGCGACGCCGCCGGCCTCCGCGAAAGTCGCCGCGCCGCGCTCGATGCCGCGCTGCGTGATGGCTTGCCGCACGCGCGCGTGGAAGCGTGGAAGTACACCCCGCTGCGCTCGCTGGAACGCCGTGCGTTCGCGGCGCCGGAGGCCGCCGTCGCGTCCTTCGACACGACCCTGCTGGACGGCATTCCCGCCCCGCGCCTGGTCTTCGTCAATGGCCGTTTCGATGCTGCGCACAGCGACACCGCCGGCCTGTCCAAGGGCGTGACCCTGCAGCCGCTGTCGGCCGTGTTGCTCGGCGGCGATGCCCGTGAGTCCAATTTCCTCGCCCGCCGTTTCGAACGCGGGGACGAGGTATTCGCCCGACTCAACGCGGCGCTCGCCGACGAGGGCGTGGTGTTGCGTGCCGAAGCGGGTGCCCGGGGCGATGCGGCGATCCACCTGGTCTTCATCGGAGTCGGGGCCGGAAGAGCCGCCGACACCGGTACGGCGACCGCATCTGTAGCCGGCGGCGCTTCCCGCGTTCCGGTGGCCACCGCCGATCAGGCGTGGCACCTGCGCCACCTGATCGAACTGCGCGAAGGCGCGTCGCTGACAGTGGTCGAACACGTACTCGGCGACGGCGCCCACGCCCACCTCGCGAACAGCCTGACCCATGTGCATCTGGCCAACGGCGCCACGCTGCGCCATGCCCGCGTGCAGGACGAGGCTA
>CBFGOS010000456.1:0-1989 GCA_965650425.1 uncultured Lysobacter sp.
CAGCGCCCTCTCAAGTCGCTCCCCGTTACACACTTTGTTGAGAGGGCGCTGCCCTTCCGGCTTCCCGCAGCACTCAACCATCAATCGCCCCCTGCTCCGGCAGCCTCGCCAGTCGCAGCTGGAACAGGGTCTTGGTGATCAGCAGCCGCTCTTCCACTGGCTTGAGCACCAGGTCGTTGGCGCCCTCGCGCAGCAGCGCGGCCTGGTGATCGCGATTGGCCTCGCCGGTCATCACCAGCACCGGCAACCGGCGCTTGCCGTACCCGTACACGTTGCGCACGCAATGCAACAGGTCGCCGCCTTGCAGCAGCCCCTTCAGGTACACATCGGTCAGCACGACGTCGGCACCGATGTCCTCCTGGCCACGGTGTGCTTCCAGGTGCGCAAGCGCCTCTTCAACGCCCACGAAATGCAGCACCACCAACCCGTGGCGCTCCAGCATGCGCTTGGTCGCGATGGACACGACCTTGCTGTCCTCCACGTAGAGCACGCGCGCGCCCGGGATCACCTGCGGCTGCACGTAACCCCGGATGAAGGTGGCCAGCGCCTGGTGGCCCAGCGCCTTGTCGAAGTAGTCGGTGACGTCCTCGGTGAAACGGCGCGACTCCAGGTGCGATTGCGCCTCGCCGGACACCACGATCACCGGCACGTAGGCCTGTCCGGCGGCCTCGCGCACGGTACGCGCCAGCGCGATGCCGTCGCCATCGGGCAGCACCAGCGACGTGGTGACCAGGCTCACGGGGCCTTCGGCCAGCACCGCGCGTGCCTCGGCGATACTGCCGCACAACGCCAGTTGCACGCCCGGCAACTCGCGCGCAAGCACGTCGCCGATGAGTTTGCGGACCAGCTTGGAGCCGTCCACCACCATCACCCGCGTAGCCGTGTCGTCCAGATGGCGGAAGTCGATGTTGTCCATGCTCAGGTGTCGGTCGGCCGGGTCTGGCGCAGGTAGTGTCCGGCGACCAGGCCGGCGCCCAGCCAGCCCAGCGCGCTCGCGCCGATGACAATACCCGCGGCCTGCACGAGGTCGAACCCCTGCAGGGCAAATCGGCTGCCGTAGCTGGCCGCCAGTTCGGACAACGGCGCGGCAAGGGCCAGGTCGGCGGCGGTCAACAGCGCCAGCGCGAGCGCACCGGCCACCAGGCCGTAGCTCGCGCCCAGGTACAGGAACGGGCGGCGAATGAAACCATCGGTCGCGCCCAGCAATTGCAGCACGCCGATTTCCTCGCGCCGCGACTGGATGTCCAGTCGCACCGTGTTGCCCACCACCAGCAGCGCACCAAGCCCCAGCAGCGCCGCCAGCACCAGCGCGAAGCGGCCGCCAAAGCGCAACCAGCCGTCCAGTCGCTGCCGCCAGGCCGCGTCGTGCTGCACCAGGTCCGCTTCGGGCAGGGCCCCCAGCGCGTCGGCCACCAGGGCCTCGTCGCCCTTGGGCGTGACCAGCAGCAAGTGTGGCAACGGATTGCCGTCCACGCCGGCCAGCACGTCGGCCAGGCCGCTGCGCTCGCGCAGTTCGGCCAAGCCCTGCTCGGGCGTGCGGTGCTCCACGGCGACGATGTCGGCGCGCGCTCGCAGTTGCTCGGTGAGTTCGGATGCGCGCGCGCCCGTCACCTCGGGCTTGAGGAACACGCTGAGTTGGCGCGCCTGCTGCACGTCGCCGGCGAACCGCTGCACGTTCTGCAAGGCCGCCCACAGCCCCAGCGGCAGCGCCAGCGCCACTGCCATCACGCCCACGGTAAGCAGCGTGGCCCACGGCTTGCGCAGCATGCGCCCCACGCTGGCGACCAGGCTGTAGACGTGGTGGTCGAACCACGACCCCACGCGTGATTGCGCCCGACCGGCGGGCATGGGTGCGTTGGCGCTGCTCATTCGGCCAGCTCCTCCGGTCGGATGTCATCGACCAGGCGGCCCTGGTTGAGCACCAGCACGCGCTTCTTCATCCGCTTCACCAGGCCCAGGTCGTGGCTGGCCACCAGCACGCTGGTGCCG
>CBFGOS010000457.1:0-1986 GCA_965650425.1 uncultured Lysobacter sp.
CCGGGCTGCCGCGGAACCGCAGCCGCCCACCTGCCAGCACCGCGATCTCGCCGGCGCTTGCCTCGATGTCCGAGACGATGTGGGTCGACAGAATGACCAGTCGGTCCACCGCCAGTTCGGCCAGCAGATGGCGAAAGCGCACGCGCTCCTCCGGGTCCAGCCCGACGGTGGGCTCGTCCACGATCAGCAGGCGCGGGTCGTTGAGCAGCGCCTGGGCGATGCCGACGCGTTGGCGCATGCCACCGGAGAACCCGCCCAGCCGGCGGTCGGCCACGTCGGCCAGGCCAACCTGTTCCAGGCACTCCCCCACGCGTCCGCCCACCGCTCGGGCCGGCAGGCCTTTCACCGCTGCCAGGAACGCCAGGAACTCCCGCGCCGACAGTGCCTCGTACACGCCGAAGTCCTGCGGCAGGTAACCCAGTTCTGCTCGCAGCGCATCGGGCCGCCGCGCAATGTCCTCGCCGCGCCAGGTCACGCGCCCGCCGGTCGCGCGGGCCAGTGTGGCCAGTACCCGCATCAGGCTGGACTTGCCGGCACCATTGGGCCCCAGCAGCCCCAGCACGCCGGGCCCCAAGCGCATGCCCACCGCGTCTACCGCCTTGTGTCCGCCCGGATAGGCGAAGCCCACCTGCTCCAGCACCAGTTCGACGCCCATCACCCACTCCCACCTCAAGTTGTGCTGGTAGTGTAGTGATGTATAACACCATAGGTCTCTGTGCCAGACGTCAGGGTTCCAGTCCAGTAACGTAGGACCCACCCGCCCGGCCCCGCGAGGAACCGCCCCATGCAACGCCTGACCGCCAAGGACTTTTCCCCCGAGTTGCTGGAGCTGTACGACGGCTACGTGCATGGCCGCATCAACCGGCGCCAATTCCTGGAGCGCGCAGGCCAACTCGCGCTGGGCGGCATGACCGCCATTGGTGTGCTGGCCGCGCTCAGCCCCAACTACGCACTTGCCGAACAGGTGAAGTTCACCGACCCCGACATCGTGGCCGAGTACATTCAGTACCCCTCGCCCAAGGGCCACGGCCAGGTGCGCGGTTATCTGGTGCGCCCGGCCAAGGTCGAGGGCAAGATGCCGGCCGTGGTGGTGGTGCATGAGAACCGCGGACTCAACCCCTACGTCGAAGACGTGGCGCGCCGCCTCGCCAAGGCCGGCTACCTCGCCCTTGCACCGGATGGATTGAGTTCCGTCGGCGGCTACCCGGGCAACGACGACAAGGGCCGCGAACTGCAGCGGCAGGTCGACCCGGAAAAACTGATGAACGACTTCTTCGCCGCCATCGAGTTCCTGCTCACGCACGAACGCAGCACCGGCAAGGTGGGCATCACCGGCTTCTGCTACGGCGGTGGCGTGTGCAACGCCGCGTCGGTGGCCTACCCGGAGCTGGCCGCGGCGGTGCCGTTCTATGGCCGTCAGGCCAAGCCGGAAGACGTCGGTCGCATCCGCGCACCGTTGCTGTTCCAGTTCGCCGAGAAGGACGACAACGTCAACGCCACGTGGCCCGCGTACGAGGCGGCGCTGAAAAAGGCGGGCAAGACGTACGAGGCGCACTTCTATCCCGGCACCGGCCACGGCTTCCACAACGATTCAACGCCGCGTTATGACGAAGCCGCTGCGAATCTGGCGTGGGAGCGCACGCTGGCGTGGTTTGCGCGGTATCTGCGCTGAGGACGTAGCGGCTCCCCTGCCCGGGGTATGCCGGCGCGAGCGAGTTTTTTCGTTGGCAATAGTGTGTCTGCCTGTCATCCCTGCGTATCACCGCGGGCGGTGGCGAGCCGTCATGCCAAGGAATTGCCATGAATGCCCAGCGCCTTTGCCGTTGTTTCCTGTCGTTGGCGGTTGTTGCCGCCCTTTGTTCGCTGACCACCGCCTGCGGTGGAGGCGGTGACGGAGTACGCACCTCTCCGCCCCCACCAGAGCCGCCGCCCCCTCCACCTCCACCTCCGCCCCCGCCACCGCCGCCCCCTCCGCCTGATCAAGTC
>CBFGOS010000458.1:0-1983 GCA_965650425.1 uncultured Lysobacter sp.
GGCCTCCAAGATCCGCCGCGTGCCGGTGGTGGATTCCCATGGCCGACTGGCGGGCATGGTCTCGATTGCCGACCTGGCACTGCATGGCAAGGACCAGGCCACCATGGAGGTGGTCAAGGAAGTCTCCGAGCCCAAGCACTGAGCTTTGGATGCAGGCCGGGGGCGGGTTGCGCCCGGCCTGCCGGTTTTCGCCGCGTCAGGGACGGCGCAGCGCGAAGAACGGCACCTCGGCGCGCAGCCGATAGCCCAGATGCTCGTATAACGCCTTCGCCCGTGTGTTGGCCGGACTGACGTGCAGGAACGGCGTGGCGCCGCGCGCCAGCGTGTCATTGGTGAGAAACGCCGTGAGCCGGCTTGCCAGTCCGCGGCCCAGGTAATCGGGATGGGTGCAGATTGCGCTCATCTCGACATGCTGGTCCGTGCCCAGCCGCTCGCCGATGATCGCGGCCAGCCGCACGTCGTCGTAGATGCCAAAGTAGCGCCCCATCTCCATCGTACGTGCGCGGAAATAGTGCGGGTACACCAAGGCGGTCAGCGCCAGCACGTCCGCGCGATGCGTCTCATCGAGCGGAATGATCCCGGGTCCGTCCACCACCTCGAGCGGCGCGTCGCAGACCATCTGCGCCAGCGGGCCAAACGGTTCCAGCGTCCATCCCGTCGGCACCCGTGGGGTCACGCCGAGCAGGTAGACGCTCTCGCCCTGCGCCACCAGTGCGCCTAACGCCTCGTCGGCGGCGACTCCCCCTTCGGCCACGCCCAGGAAAGGCGCGTACTCGGCCGGGTAACGCGCGACACCGTCCGCGCGCACCGCGAGGTGCGCGTGCCGGGTCTGCAGCGAGGACCAGAACGGGTTGTCGAGAGGGTTATCGCTCATGCGCGCGGCCTTTTGCACAAGGGTAGCCCACGCGCAACCCGCTTCGGAAAGCCGTGCGCCGAAAGGATTAGCATTGGCGCGCCATGCCGCTACCGCAGTGGCTCAACCGGATCGCCCAGCCGGATAGTGCCCAACGAACGCGGGATCAGATGCTGGCCGAAGGTGACGCCTTCCTCGGTGCGGCGGTAGCGGGTGAGGGTGCGCAGCGGCTCACCGTCGGGGTCGCGCTCGCCTCGCGTGGGGTCGACGGTGACGAACACGCATCGAGTGCAAGCCTTGGCCACGTCGAAGACCACCTCGCCGATGCGCACGCGGGTCCACTCGTCCTCGGCATGTGCGGGCGCGCCGTCGACCACCAGGTTGGGCCTGAACTGCAGCATCGACACCGGCTTGGCCAAGCGTGCGTTCAATGCGTCCAGGGCCGACTGCGTAATCAACATCAGCGGGTGGCCATCGGCGAAGCTGACCTCGTCGCCGGGGCGGGCGCGGGCCGACTGCACGGGCCGGTGCGCGTAGGCGTCCATGTACACCAGACGCACCGGGCGCTGCAGGTAGGTGCTGAGCCAGGCATCGGCGACATTGCCGGACATAAGCGCGTCCACCGCGCTCTTCCATACCGTGACCGGCAGCGTGCCGCTGGCCTCGCCCGGGGTTACGCGTAGCGGCGGCATGCCGGGCGCCTCCAGCGTAAGGCCGGTGGTGTCGGGCGTGGCGCGCACCAGGGTCAGCTGCGGCAACTGCCGTCCGGTCAGGAACTTGCCGGCTTCATCCACCACCATCCAGCGACGGTCGTACTGCAGGCCACGCGGTTCGACCATGGCCTGTCCAACGGCCATCGGCGCGGCGGATTTGACCGGATAGAGGTAGAGGCCCGATAGCTGCATCGACAATCCATTGGGGAGTGCAGGGGTAGCGTGCATGTTATCAAGCCAGTGGCACGCGCTCGTGGCTGCCGGCCAGGCCCACGCGCGCGGTGCACAAAGCGCGGTGCACAACACGTCCGGCCAATTGAGGCCGAGGGGAAGGCTTCCCGCACGCCCACAACGCGAAACGGCCCGGGAGTGCCGGGCCGTTTCGGTTGAATCGATGCTCGCCATGCCAAGCCCCAA
>CBFGOS010000459.1:0-1962 GCA_965650425.1 uncultured Lysobacter sp.
CCGCACGACAGCGCGGCGTAATTGGCACTGGTCCAGCCACCCAGTGCGATCTGGAGGCCCAGCACCACCAACCCGGCGACGACCCACTTCCGGAGCGACAGCGCGTCCGCCAGGCGGATCGGCAGGTCGGTGGCGCGCCACGCCAGCCACAGCAGCAGCGAGAACGTCAGCAACCCGCCCATCAGGTGGCCCATCACCACGATCGGCTTGAGCAGCCAGGTCACCGTCCACATGCCCAGCAGCGCCTGGAAGATGATCACCGCCAGGGTCAGGACTGCCACGCGCGCGTGGTCGAGGTTGCTCCAGCGGAACGCGGCGGCCAGCAGGACCGCTTCGGCCACCACGGCCAGCACCGAGGCGGCCACGTGCTGGCCCTGCATGTACAGGGGAATCGCCAGTGCTACCAGCGCTGTCGCGCCGAGGATCTGCGCGATGCCGAATCGACGCCGGCGCGCGGCCAGCAACGCCAGCGACAGCACCAGCAGGCCCAGTCCGGCGGCGATGTGGCGGTGCACCTGCTCGCGCCAGGCCTTGCTGGTGTCGAAGGGTCGGATTTCGATCGCGGCGTGCTCCGCGGCTTCATGCGCGGCGCTGGGCCAGGTGGCCCGTCCGTAACAGGTCGGCCAGTCCGGACAGCTCAAGCCCGCATGGGACAGCCGCACGAATGATCCAAAGACGATCAGGCACAGTGCAACCGCCACGGCCAACCAGGCGATGCGATGCAGGTGCTTGTACTGGACGGGCTTCACGGGCTCGGTCATGCGTGGGCTCACTTCAGTTTCAGCAGCTTGGCCATGTCGGCGCGCAGGCCGCCCGGATCAAAACCCGGAGCGTAGCGCAGAATCACAAAGCCATTGGGATCGATCACATACACCGGGATGCCACGCGGGTCATTGACGCGGGGCAGCGCTGCGCTCAGCTCCGGAGAAGGCTGCATTTCATGCAGGCTGACCGGGCGCGTGGCGCCCGCAGGCACGTTGCCGATCCACAACACGTGCACCTTGTCGGCATCCTTGCCGAACAGCTGCCAGACCACGTCGATCTGCCGCGCCAGTTCCACGCATTCGGTCGTGCATGACGCGGGCGGTGCCAGCGCGATGCGCCAGGTGCGTTCCACCGGGTTCCACGCATACGGCTTGCCGTCCTTGCTCAGCGGCACGACCTTGCGCAGGTCACCTGGCGGCTGCAACAGCTCGCCGTGGTTCTTGCTGCCGGCCGGGCGCCAGCCGGAGAAGCGCAGCACGCCGGCAAACAACAGGCTGCCGAAGAAAATGGCGAAGATCGCCAGCAGCATCAGGCGATTTCGGCGGACGGTAGCGGCATCGAGGCTCATCGGGTCTTCCTGCGGAACGTCAGAATCAGGGCGGTGGCGAGCACCGTCAGCGACAGCGCGAACCATTGCACGGCGTAGCCGCGGTGTTTCTCCGGCGGCAAGGTGTTCGACAGCAGCGCCAGGTCACGGGCGTAGCCGAACGGAACGTCGGGGTCCAGACGCAGCACGCGCGGCGCCAGCGGCATCGACAGGCCGGTTACGCGCGCGACGTCGCCCAGGTCCACGCGCGCCATCAACCAGCCGTCGCCCTCTGCGGCCATTGCCGGCCCAAGGGCCAGGCCAGCCGAGGGAGGCGGCGACAGCAGGCCACGCACGGCGACCAGTCCGTCGGGCCGCTCGATGGCCGGGAGCGCCCGGTCGCCGGGCAACGGCAGCCAGCCCAGCTCCACCAGCAGCGGCGCGCCCTCGGTGGGCGTGAAGATGCGGTACGCCCGGACGCCCACGCGCCCCTCGCGCTGCTGGTTGTCCAGCCACAGCGGGCAGCGCGTGTCGAAGCGGCCCTTGCCCGCCGCCCACTCCACGGCGTGCGCGCGCGCCGGGTCGGCGGCAACCGACAGCGGTCCCGGGGTGCGCTGGGCCAACACTCGAGCAGCCTCATCCAACAAGGCCTGCTTCTCCACCGCCCGGCG
>CBFGOS010000460.1:0-1960 GCA_965650425.1 uncultured Lysobacter sp.
CCTTGTTCACGGGGCAAGTGATGGCGTCACGCTGGTGGCTGCAGCGGCATGAGCAAGGCCCGATGGAGGCGCTGTGGCGGCGCGCCACCTATCGGGCTTCGGTCGCCACCCGTGGCAACGGCGACGGGCTGCAGAAGACGTGTTGACCCCTCCCCCCATGCCCGGAGAACCGATGTGAAAGCCTTCCTGCCCATGACCCTGGCCTGCCTGCTCTCGACCGCACTACCGTCGCGTGCGGAGGTGGCGCGCATAAACGGCATCAAGCTGCACTACACCGTGCAAGGCACCGGCGAGCCACTCGTGCTGCTGCACGGCTTCGGCTCCTGTGCCAACGACTGGTCCAGCGAGGCCAAGCGGCTGGCGGCCAACTACCAGGTCATCACCGTCGACGCCCGCGGCCACGGCGCTTCCACCAACCCCAGCGGTAAATTCACCCACCGCCAGGCGGCCGCCGACGTCGTCGCCCTGCTGGACGCGCTGAAGATCAAACAGGCCCGCGCAATGGGCTTCAGCAGCGGTGGCATGACGCTGCTGCATGTCGCCACCGCGCACCCGCAGCGGCTGTCCAGGATGGTGGTCGTCGGCGCGTCCACGCACCTGCACGGCGAGCCCGCGCGAAGCATCCTGCAAGATGCATCGATGGAGACCTTGCCGCCGGACGTGCTGGATGGATTCCGGAAATGCGCGACAAGGGGCGAGCCGCAGGTGCAGGCGCTGGTCGGCCAGTTCCGCGCGCTGGGCTTCGACAGCCAGGACACCAACTTCCAACCCGCCGACCTGCAACGCATCACTGCCCGCACCCTGATCGTGCATGGCGACCGCGACCTGTTTTTCCCTGTGGCGATCCCGGTGGCGATGTACGGCGCGATCAAGCAGTCCGCGCTGTGGATCGTGCCCAACGGCCACCACAGCCCCACCGGCGGCGCGGAACCGGAGGCGTTCATGCGCACGGTGGAAGCGTTCTTGGCGAAGTAGCGTCTGCGTCGGCGCGGGGCGTCCGGCGGGTCGCCCCTACTCGATCACCATCGCGCCCGACCCCGGCAGCCGGCTGACGAGCTCCGGCCCCAGCAACCTGGCCGGGGTATACGCACCCGGTGCCGGCGTGCCGCCCAGCACATGGCCCACGACGTACAGCGCGCCATCCACCGTGAGGCTGTAGCCGTTAGCCGTGCGGATGCGCGCCGTCTTGCGCGCGCCCTGCGCGTTGGTCACTTCGCCCCACACGTAGGTGTGCGTGGCCTCGCGCTGCGCCGCGCTGGGGCCACGCACCGTCCTGGCGATCCGCGACTGGATCAGCCGCTGCACCCACCCCAGCCCCAGCAACGGACGCACCCAGTTGGCCCGCCTGGCGCGCGCAATCAACCGCAGCGATGCCGGGACGAACACCCGGATGTTGGGGATGCCGGTGGTGTGGTACGCCGTGGCGACGTCGCCCCACGGGATGGTCATCGCGTCCTTCTCGCCGTCGCCGAAGTCGATGCGGCGGACCTCCGAGGCCAGCGGCACGGTGACGATCCTGCCGTCGCGGCGGACCTTGCCGCCGCCGGCCAAGCCCTCGACCGACGTCGTGGCCGTCCCCGGTGACGCCGCCGAGCGCGAGTCGAAGCCCAACGCCAACTCTGTGGCATCCGGGAGCACGGCCTTGAGCGCCGCCGCCACGCAATCGGTGGGAATGACGTCGAAGCCCACACCGGGGCACAGCACCACGCCCGCGGCTTTCGCGCGCCCGCCCTGCGACTGCGCCCACTCAAGCACCGCGATTTCGCCGGTGATGTCGAGGTAGCTCACGCCCGCGGCGAGGCACGCCTCCATCATCGGCGCCGCCGTGGCAGAGAACGGCCCGGCGCAGTTCAGCACCAGAGCCTGGTCGTGGATCTGCGCGGCCACCTTGTCCGCAGCCTCCAGGCCGAACACACGCGCCTCCAGCCGCAACTCCGTGGCTAGTGCTTCGACCGCCTCG